>DHMW01000047.1:0-5528 GCA_002405995.1 Oscillospiraceae bacterium UBA4632 | reverse complement strand
TCAATGAGAAGTGTCGGCACGAGCGTTGCAAGGAATTGCAGCAGATAGCCGGTGACGGTCGAGGGGACGGTGACGGTGGCGCCTTCTGCATCGTCCGCCCAGTGAACGGTCACGCTCGATTGCAGCACCTTGCGTTCGAGCGTGTCGGAGATCCAGACCTTGCCGGACTGCGTGACAAGGATGATGCGATAGGCGCTCGGTACGCCGTGATAGCCGAAAACGTGCAGATCATTGCCGGAGGTATCCGTGCCCTCTGCGTACAGCTCACCGTAGATTGGCGCGCCGGTCGTGCCCTGCGCCACGCAGGCGTGCCAGCCCGAGGGAACGTTGCTGCGCAGAAGCGCTAAAAGATCGGGGTCGAGCGTATCCTCTTTGTCGTGATAGCTCCGGTCGATGCCGTCGTTGCTGTCCGCGTCTTCTGCGTTCCAATCGCCCTCGGCGAGCAGGTCGAGATAGTAGGGTTCCTGCGGCGCGTCTTTGACGCGCACGGTGAGCTGGGGCTTTGGCCCGAAGTCGGCAAAGGCAAAGACCGTGAGCGCAAGAGACGCGAGGAGCGCGCACACAAGCGCACGAAGAGATTTCCGTTTCATCCAGATTTCCTCCTTTTTGTGCAGGGGTGTTCCATCTTCCGGATCTTCAGACGAAGCGCGCGGCGGAAAAGTTCCCGCCGCGCGCGTTTTTTCTGCGGACCGTTACGCCCAGGTGAAATTTTCCTCGCCCGCGAGCTGGGCGAAATGGTACTTGACGATGCCGAGATCGACCTTGCTGTACGGCCCGCCGAGGCTCTCGGCCTTGACCGCGCCGTCCGGCAGGAGCGTGAAGCGAAAGCGCTGCTGGTTGACCGCCGTGGGGGCGAGCATCGCCGCCTTCATGCCGCGGCCGAACCATTCGGGCATGGTACCCTCCGCCCGGCAGCATTCGCGCATGGGGCGGCTCTCGTGCTCAGCGCCTTCGTTTTCACCGTAGCCGAGGGCGATGACAAGGCGCAGCTCTTCGCCCTTGCCGACCGCGATGCGCTTTCTCGCCTGGCCGCGGCTGAACGAAAGACCGACCCAGCAGGTGTTCAGCCCCAGCGTCTGCGCCAGCAGGACGAGCCGCTCGCCGTACCAGCCGAGCTTTTCATCCAGCTCCTTTCCCTTTTTGCCCACGAGGGCGATGTAGTTCCGCACGCCGGTAAACTTGCCGTAATGTGCCATAAAGCCGCCGAAGGCGTCCGGCTCATCGGTGATGAGCTGGATATGCAGGCCGCCCTCCTCGTTGCAGCGCTCCACCTCGGCGCGCAGGGCGGCGGCCGCTTCGGCGCCGATGGGCCTGTCAAGATACGCGCGCACGCTGTGGCGCGCAAGGATCGCTTCGAGCATGGTCATGGGGCTTCCTCCTGTCAGCCGATGTGATGAGGCTATTATACCACGGGCGGTGCAAAAGGGACAGCGCTTTTTTGCATTTTTCTGCGCTGGAGCGGCGCTTTTCCTGCTGCGGTCACTTTTTCTCGAAATAGTAGTCGCGGAAATTGTGGTACTGCGCAGCGTAGTAGCGCAGCAGGCAGCAGAGGCGCGGCAGCGGCAGGTCGCCGCGGCAGAAGAGCGTGTGCGTGCCCTTGAAATCGCGCAGCTCCCCGGAAAGCTCCGCGTTTCTCACATAGCGGTGCAGGATGCCGGTGGGCACGTTCTGCCAGAGGGCGACGGTGTGGTTATAGACGCATTCCTCGCGCCGCCCGTAGACGACGTCGTCGGTCAGGAGCTTCATCATGTTCAGCCCCGCGGCGCGGCAGAAGTAGCTGCTGCGGCCAAGGCGGGGGTTGATCTCAAAGAGCACGTAGCGACCCGTGCGGCAGTCGTACTTCATGTCGATGTTGGAAAAGCCGACATAGCCGAGCTTTTCGAGAAATTCCTGCATCTTATCGTACAGCGCCTGGTCGCCGCGCGAGAGGATGGCGGCGTAGTTGCCGACGGACTTGGGGTCGTAGTATTCGAGCACCGGCTGGCCGAGGCACATCGCGCGCACGCGGCCGTCTGCGTCGGAATAGCTGTTGAGCACGCGCATCGCGTCGTCCCCGCCGGGGATGAACTCCTGCAAAATGAGCTTGCCGCGGTAGTCCGATTCGTTCATGCGCCGGATCATCTCGAGGTACTGCTCCTTTGTATCGAAGAAGAATACTTTTTTCTGCCCCTCAAAATGGCAGCGGAGATAGTCGAGCGCGTTGGAATTCTCGGGCTTGACGACGATGGGGAAGCCGAACGGGAGATGGGAGACGGCATCCTCGCGCCCATCGGGGGAAACGATAACGGTCTTGGGATAGTCCATGCCGTACTGCTCGCAGAGGGCGTAGAACTTATCCTTCGTATCAAAGGTCTCAAGCAGCGCCTCGGAGATAAAGCGGTTTGCGATCAGCCCCTCGAAATGGCCGTAGTGGCGGCAGAGCAAGCCTGTATAATAATCCGAGCAGGGAATGACGAGCAGCTTTTCATATTGCTGCGCGCACTCCCGCAGCACGCCGAGCAGCGCGCTGGGAAAGACCTTCTCGCGTTCAAAATCGGGAATGATGCGGCAGGTGAAAAGGTGAGAATGGCGCGTGGGGACGAGCTGCTGCGTGCACAGCAGCAGCGGCGCGACGCGGTAGGCCTCCTGAAAGAGCCGCGCCGTGCCGTAGGCGTTCTCGTCGCTGCCGAGGATGATGGGGAGAAAGTCCTGCTTTTTCCGCTCACGCAGGATGGTGGCGGAGACGGGGTGCTGCGCGTCGTATTCGGCGAGGTATCTGAGCGTCAGCTCCACGTCGCTGGGGTAAGGGACAAAAACGCTGCCGCGCTTCATCGTCGTTTCCTCGCCCTTGCCGGTCAGCAGCACGACGCGCGCGCCTGTGTCGTTCAGAATGGCGCGGCGGATGCACTCGGCGCGGTCCTCCAGCACGAGGTGCGGGCAGGCGACGTGCTTTTCGATGCCGGCGGCGATCTGCGCGAACGGCTCCTCGCCGGAGTCCTCCTCGGTGATGTAGACGAAGTCGCAGTTCTGCCCGCTCAGCTCGCCGAGGTCCTTTCTGCGCTGGAGCGCGTGGGAGCCGGGGCAGCCGAACACAGAGATCATTGTGCGGCCGGGGTATTCGATCTTCGTTGAGCGGTAGAGCGCATCGAAGCTCATGCGGTTGTGCGCATAATCGACGATGACGGCGACGTTTTTGTCCCGGCTCTCATAGATCTGCATCCGCCCCGCGGCGCGCGCCTTGCGAAGGCCCGAGCGCACATATTCCTCCGGTACGTCGAGCGCCATGCAGATGGCCATGGCAGCGAGGGCGTTGGAGATGTTGAAAAGACCGGGCATGGTGATGGAAAATTCGCCATTATATTTTGGGGAGACAACGGTGAAATAAAGCCCGTCGGCGCGCTTTTCGGTGCGCTTGCAGTAAACAGTGTCCGTTTCGTGAGAGCCGAAGGTGATGAGTTCGCAGCGGCCCTTGGCATATTCGATGACGCGGTCAGCGTACTTGGCGTCGGTATTGACGCAGCCGACGCGGCAGGAATCGAAAATTTTCAGCTTGGAGGTGAAGTAATCCTCAAAATCCGGATGCTCGATGGGACTGATATGGTCGCTGCCGATGTTCAGAAACGCGCCCACGTCGAACGTGATGCCGCGCACGCGGCCATATTTGAGCGCCTGGGACGAGGCCTCCATCACGAGGTGCGAAATGCCGCTCTCATAGGCGTTTTCGAAGTGCCGGTAGAGCTCGAGCACCTCGGGCGTGGTGATGTGGGACTCCTCGGTGCTCTTGCCGTCGTAATTGTCGATGGAGGAGAGAATGGCACATTCTGGCCTGCCCTGCGCGCACAGCCAGTCGTTGAGGATATAGCGCACATAGTAGGCTGTGGTGCTCTTGCCCTTCGTGCCGGTGATGCCGATGCTTGTCAGCTTGTCCGTCACGTGGTTATAAAAGAGCTGACCGAGCACGACGAGAGAATAGCGGATGTCGCTGACGAGGATGCAGGGCGCGTCCGCGTTGTGCTTTTTCTCGGCAACGTAGGCGATCGCGCCGTGCGAGAGCGCGTCGCGCAGGTATTCCTCCTTGAAATGCGCGCCCTTGCAGATGAAAAGCGCGTCCTCACCCAGTGCGCGCGTGTCGTAGGTGAGGCATCGGACCGCACGCGCGGCAAGCTGGTCGCTCACGGTGCTTTCGACCAGAATGCCTGCCCCGCGCAGTGCATCGATATATTCCTTCAGGGTGTGGACGGTGTTCATAGGCGGCTCCTTTGGGTCTTGCTTTTTTGGCAGGACACGCTAAAATATAGAAAGCAAACTGTTTCCGAAAGGGGAATGCTTATCATGACTTATCAGGAAGTGCTGGAAAACGCAAGGACCTGCATCGGCCCTTACTGCAAGGCATGCAGCGACTGCAACGGCAGGGCCTGCCGCAATACGATGCCGGGTCCCGGCGCCAAGGGCGAGGGCACGGGCTTCATCCGCAATGCGGAGAAGTGGCGCGCGCTGTGCGTGAACATGGACACCATCTGCGAAAACGCGCCGGTGGACACCTCGTTTACGCTGTTCGGCAGAACGTTTGCCCTGCCGGTGTTCGCCGCGCCGGTGGGCGCGATGCGCCTGCACTACGGCGACAAGTACGACGATCTCGCCTATAATGATATCCTGGTGCGCGCCTGCGCAAACGCGGACATCCTTGCCTTCACCGGCGACGGCACCGACCCGAAGGTCGTCGAGGGCGCGGTAAAGGCGCTGAGAGCGAACGGCGGCTGCGGCGTTCCGACCATCAAGCCGTGGGATATGGATACGATCTGCGATAAATTTGCGCTTGTCAAGGCGGCGGAGCCGGTTGCCATTGCTATGGACATCGATGCGGCCGGACTGCCGTTTCTGCAGGGGCTTACTCCGCCGGCGGGCAGCAAGAGCGTTGAGGAATTGAAAGAGATCGTCTCATGGGCGCAGCGTCCGTTCATTCTGAAGGGCATTATGACCGTGCGCGGCGCGAAAAAGGCGCTGGAGGCGGGGGCGAGCGGCATCGTCGTCTCGAACCACGGCGGGCGTGTGCTGGATCATTGCCCCGCGACGGCAGAAGTGCTGCCGGAGATCGTGGACGCCGTTGGCGGGAAGATGACCGTTCTGGTGGACGGCGGCATCCGAAGCGGCATGGATGTGTTCAAGGCGCTCGCGCTCGGCGCGGACGCAGTGCTGATCGGTCGGCCGTTCGTTACCGCCGTATACGGCGGCGGAGAAGAGGGCGTAAAGCTCTATGTCCAAAAGCTCAAAGCGGAGCTTGCCGACACAATGCGTATGTGCGGCGCGCACACGCTCGCGGAGATCGACCGCTCCATGCTTTACGAGTTCTGAGCGGTACGACAATATAGTATAGCACTGCGAAAAAGTGCTGACAAGTGAAAATCGGGCAATTTCAGGACAAAGAGGGCTGCGCTGTGCGCGGCCCTCTTTGTTCATTGCTGCTCCTTCATAAATATAAGGCAGTTTTGAAAAAGCGGGAACTAAATGCACAATCCCTGCGTCTATGCGCGACACGAGGTCGCGTAATT
>DHMW01000089.1:11021-11261 GCA_002405995.1 Oscillospiraceae bacterium UBA4632 | reverse complement strand
GAACGAGGATAACGGCGAGCTGTACATCGTTGCCGAGGCGCTGGTGGAGAAGGTCATGAAGGTCGGCAACGTCGAGCATTATTCCATCGTCGAGGCCCACCCCGGCAATTTCTATGAAAATATGCTGGCGGACCACCCCTTCCTGCCCAAGACGAGCCGCCTGGTGCTGGCCGATTACGTTACGATGGACTCCGGCACCGGCTGCGTCCACACCGCCCCCGGCTTCGGCGCGGACGACTA
>DHMW01000089.1:10589-10921 GCA_002405995.1 Oscillospiraceae bacterium UBA4632 | reverse complement strand
GGCCGCCACACCGACTATGCCGGCAAGTACGAGGGGATGCGCGTGGAGGAATCCAACCCCGTCATCCTTGAGGACATGAAGCAGAGCGGCGCGCTCTTTGCCAGTGAGGAGATCGTCCACTCCTATCCGCACTGCTGGCGCTGCAAAAAGCCCATCATCTTCCGCGCCACGCCGCAGTGGTTCTGCTCGGTCGATTCGTTCAAGGATGAGGCCTGCGCCGCGTGCGACAGCGTGCGCTGGGTGCCTGCCTGGGGCATCGAGCGCATGAAGAGCATGATCCGCGAGCGCGCCGACTGGTGCATCTCCCGCCAGCGCCGCTGGGGTCTGCCGAT
>DHMW01000089.1:10239-10520 GCA_002405995.1 Oscillospiraceae bacterium UBA4632 | reverse complement strand
TGCGGCAAGCCCGTCTGCACCGATGAGACCATCGCCGCCGTCTCGGCGCTGTTTGCCGAAAAGGGCTCCAACGCCTGGTTCGAGATGGACGCCGCCGACATCCTGCCCAAGGGCTTTGCCTGCCCGCACTGCGGCAAGAGCGCGGGCTTTACCAAGGAGGAGGACACGCTCGACGGCTGGTTCGACTCCGGCTCCACGCACTTTGCCTCCATGCAGAAGGATCAGGGATTCTGGCCGGCGGATATGTACCTCGAGGGGCTTGACCAGTACCGCGGCTGGTT
>DHMW01000089.1:4829-10120 GCA_002405995.1 Oscillospiraceae bacterium UBA4632 | reverse complement strand
ACCGTGGACGGCGAGGGCCGCGCCATGCACAAGAGCCTTGGCAACGGCGTCGATCCCGCGGACGTGTTCAATCAGAACGGCGCGGACATCCTGCGCCTGTGGGCAGCCAGCGCGGACTATCACGCGGACGTGCGCTGCTCGAAGGAGATCTTCAAGCAGCTGAGCCAGAACTACCTCAAGTTCCGCAACACCTGCAAGTTCATGCTCGACAACCTCGTTGATTTCGACCCGGAAAAGCTCACAAAGAGCGAGGATATGCCCGTGCTCGACCGCTGGCTGCTCACGAAGCTCAACGAGCTGATCGAAAAGGCCGAGCAGTCCTACTGTGGCTATGAGTTCCACATGATCACCCACGCGGTGAACGACTTCTGCGTGACGACGCTTTCGAGCTTCTACCTCGATATCGTCAAGGACCGACTGTACTGCGACGGCGCGGAGAGCGCCTCCCGCCGCAGCGCACAGACCGCGCTCTACCTCACGCTCCACACGCTTTCTAAGCTCTTTGCGCCGATCCTCGCCTTTACCTGCGACGAGATCTGGCTCGCCATGCCGCACACCGGCGCGGACGACGCGCGCAACGTCGTGCTCAACGAGATGAACAAGCCCTTTACCGCCTATGCCCTCGACGATGAGACCATGGCGCGCTGGGAGCGCATCATCGAGGTGCGCAACGTGGTCAACGGCAAGCTGGAGGAGGCGCGCGCCGCCAAGGTCATCGGCAAGAGCCTGGAGGCCGACGTGCACCTGACCGTACCCGAGAGCGACCGCTTCCTTGCCGACGAAAGCCCCGAGGCGCTGGCCGACATCTTCATCGTCTCCAAGGTCGAGCTGGAGGAAGGCGGCGCGCTGGACGTCCGGGTCGATAACGCCGCCGGCACGAAGTGCCCGCGCTGCTGGAAGCACTCGCTCGAGGCGGACACCGAGGGCCTCTGCCCCCGCTGCGCCGCCGTTGTCAAGCACCTGCACCTGACCGAGCTGCTGTAAAAACCGCTGCGGGCGGCCAATAGGCCGCCCGCAACGTATTTTGCATCCCATTTTCCGCCCATTCCCCGCATGATTTCAGAAAGGAACCCGACCCATGCACTTTGACACCAGAAAGCTCACCCGCTGCGCGCTCGTCGCGGCGGTCTACGTGGCGCTGACGATGCTTGCCAACGCCATGAATCTTGCCTTCGGCCCCATCCAGCTGCGCTTCTCCGAGGCGCTGACGGTGCTGCCGCTGCTGCTGCCGGAAACGGCATGGGGGCTGTTCGTCGGCTGCATCCTGACGAATATCCTGAGCCCCTACGGCCCGCTCGACCTGATCGTCGGCTCGGCGGCAACGCTGCTCGCCGCCCTTCTCACCGCGCGCTGCCACAGGAAATGGTCGGCGGCGCTGCCGCCGGTGCTCTGCAACGCGGTGCTCGTCGGCGCGCTGATCGCCTGGGAGCAGAGCGGCACGGCAGACGCCTTTTTCCCCGCATTCGCCTACAACGCGCTCACCGTGGGCGCGGGCGAGGCAGCCGCGTGCTATGCGCTGGGCCTGCCGCTGCTGGGCATGGTCGAAAAGCGCATAGGGAGGGGCTGAGCAGCCGCGCTTTTCCACAGCGGAAATGCGCCGGCACGGCGGCCGCCTTCAAGTAACCGTTTGCTTGCATGGCGCGAGGCCTTATCCGCACGGCGCGGGGATTGAAAATTTCCATGCCGCGCATTATAATGGGGAAAAACGCCGAAGGAACACAGGAGGGAACGGCCATGCGGCTGCAAAGCGCCATTTTTACCGTGGAGGACACGCTTTTTACCCCGTCGGGGCAGGCGCGCGAGGGACTTGACAAGGTGCTCGCGCTGTTCAAGATGGAGGGCGTATGGCTCGGCGCGGTGACGGCGCTGCGCGCCGGGGATGCGCAGCGCGCGCTGGAGCGGGCAGGGCTTGCGCCGTACTTCCGCTTTGTGCTGACGGAGGACACTGCGCTGTGCCCCCGTGACAGCAGCACGATGTTCGAGCGCGCGATGAAGCGCCTGCGCTCGCAGCGGGAGGATACCGTTGTTTTTTCCGGCTCTCTGCGCGCCATCGAGGGCGCGAGGGCGGCGGGCTTCCGCACCGTCGCCGTGCGCGGCGCGGCCGGGCAGGACTGGGAGGCGCTGCGCGCCGCCGCGTCCGGGGAGCTGACGGACTACCGCGAGCTGCTGGGCTGAGGCGGCAGAGCGTCGAAAAAACGCCGGAGACCTGCGTCTCCGGCGCTTCTGCGTTTCTGTCACACCACCTGAAAGAGGTAGAACTTGAGGTAATCCGTCTCCGGCACGTTCCAGAGGATGGGATGGTCGCTGGCCTGCGTGCGCGCTTCGATCTGCCGCAGCTCCACGCCCGCGTCCGCCGCGGCGGCGCGCAGCATCCGCTCAAAGCGCGCAGCGGGCATGAAGTGGCTGCACGAGGCGGTGGCAAGGTAGCCGCCGCGCGGCAGCAGGCGCATGGCGCGCAGGTTGATCTCCTTGTAGCCCTTTTCGGCGCTGTCCGCCGTGCGGCGCGATTTGGTAAACGCCGGCGGATCGAGGATGATGAAGTCGTACGGTCTGCCGCCCGCCGCCTCCAGCTGCGGCAGCAGGTCGAACACGTCGGCGGTGAGGAAGTCCATACGCTCCTCGAGACCGTTGCGCCGCGCGTTCGCGCGCGCCATCCCGATGGCGCCCGCGGACACGTCCACCGCCGTCACGTGCTCGGCGCCGCCCTTGGCGGCGTTGAGCGCAAACGAGCCGGTATGCGTGAAGCAGTCGAGCACGCGCTTGCCGCGCGCCAGCTTCGCCACGGCAAGGCGGTTGAACTTCTGGTCGAGGAAAAAGCCCGTTTTCTGCCCGTTTTCCACATCCACGCCATAGAACACGCCGTTTTCGCAGATCTCGGTGACGGCGCTCTCCGGCGTTTTTTTGCCGGGGAGCGGGAACCAGCCCTTGTTCTGCGCCAGTCCCTCCTTTTCGCGGAGCAGCACGTCGTTGCGCTCGAACAGGCCGCCGATCGTCTCGCCGTCCGCTTCCAGCACCTCGACAATGAGGGGAAAGAGCATGTCCTTGATCCGCTCCATGCCGAGCGAGAGCGTCTGCGTGACGAGCAGGCCTTCGAAGCGATCGACCGTCAGCCCCGGAAAGCCGTCCGCCTCGCCGAAGATCAGGCGGCAGCAGCCGGTCTGCCCGTCCATCACCGTCCGGCGGTAATCCCAGGCGTAGCGGATGCGCCGCCGCCAGAACGCCTCGTCAAAGCGGTCGTTGGCGTTGCGGGAAAGGATGCGCACCCGCAGCCGGCTCAGACGGCTCAGAAAGCCCGTGCCGAGGTATTTTCCCTTTTCCGATATCACATCCACCAGCGCGCCGTTTTCGCACTCCTGCGCACCCGGCTCGGCGGCGACGTCGGACTCATAAACCCATGGATGTCCGCCCTCCACCCAGCGCGCGCCCTTGGCGGTGACCAGAACGCGCGGATATTCCCGTGCAGCCTTCATATGCTTCTCCCTCGTTCGTCGTTTTTTCCATCATAGCACAGATCGCCGCGCCTGTACACTCCCTTGTTTTGCGGGGTATGCGCGGCGAATCCAACAAATTTTTCAAATGCACTTAGTACAGGTTGCCGCTTGTAATTTTCCCCGCGCCGTGCTACGATGCAAGTGTCAAATTTATTCCGGGCGCTGCCGATGCACAGGCAGCGCAGCTGTCATGGAGGGCAAGCTTATGACCTATCCCAAAACCGGCGAAGAAGTTTACGTCAGCCTGAATCTTTCCAACACCATGCTCACGGGCCTCGGCAAGGGCACGATCACGCGCGAGGATGTGTCGGTGGACTACCTCAAGCGCCTTTTTGCCCAGCACGGCGTTATCGTGTCTGCCAAGCCCGAATACCGCAACATCATGGAGCGCGTGAACCGCACCTATGACCTTGGCCTTGAGATCCCCGAAAAGCTGCAGCTGTTCCAGCTGTCTGAGCAGCACCGCCGCCTGGTGGTGGTGAACATCTCCGGCCTCCAGCGCAAGAACGGCTCCCTGCTCCCGTCCTACACCGAGGAGGAGCTGGACGAGGCGACCTTTACGTTCGTCAAGTACTACGTCCAGGGCGAGCATTACGACGAGCTGGTCGAGGAGAACAAGAAGCTGCGCTACGAGCTGGAGCAGGAGATCTCCTGGAGAAACCGCACCGATTCGTGACCGGCTGCGCATCCGACGCGGACAAAAGCGGACCTCGTTCGAGGTCCGCTTTCCTTTTTTATGCCGCGGCACTCACAGCGCAAGCCCGCTGAGACGGCAGAGCGTGTTGACGACCGCGAAGATGATGACCGCGCCGAGGTTGGCGGTCGTGTTGTCCTGATCGAAGCGCGGCGAGATCTCGCAGATATCGAAGCCGCGCACCTTGCGCGTGCGCAGCACGTGCTTGAGAAGCGGCAGCACGGCCTCGGGGTCGAGCCCCAGCGACTGCGGCGCGCTGACGCCCGGCGCGAACGCAGAGGAAAACACATCCGTGCAGACGGTGACGTACACATCGCGGCACTGGTAAAGATATTGATCCAGCCGCTCGAGGATGGATTCGAGGTTGGAACTCTGCACCTCTCTGGCCAGCACATAATCCACGCCCAGCTCCTGCGCTTTTTTGAAGAGGCTCACCGTGTTGCTGTGCTGCTGGATGCCGATGGGGAAGTAGTGGTAGGGCGTGCCCTCGGCGCGGCATACGTCCGCGATCTGGCGGAACATCGTGCCGGAGGAGTTGCCCATATCATACGGGCGCAGGTCGAAGTGCGCGTCGAAGTTGACGATGCCCAGCTCCGGCGTCTTGCCCTTATCCTTGAGATAGTTGTGCTGGCCCTGGAAATGCCCGAAGGTCGTCTCGTGGCCGCCGCCGAGCACGATAGGGAACAGGTTCCGGCGCAGGATCTCCTCCACGGCGCAGCCCAGCTCGCGCTGTCCCTCCTCGAGCGAAATTTCATCGCAGACGATATCGCCCGCGTCGTAGAGCTTGACCTCCTGCGAGAACGTGCAGGGAAGGCCCGACATCTGCGTGCGCACAAAGTCCGGCGCGAGCGCCGTGCCCGTGCGCCCCTTGTTGCGCGCAACGCCCTTGTCGCTGCAAAAGCCGATGAACGCGAAGCCGAGCTTGCCCGCAAACGGCGCGCCGCCGTCGTTCAGGTCGATGGGCCGCACCCACTGGTGCCAGCGGAACGCGTCGTAATCGGTCTCGCTGTCCACGCGGCCCTTCCAGCTGTCCATGGCGCTGACATAATGATCCAAAAGCATATCTGATCGCTCTCCTTTTATTCGTCCAGCTTGAGGACGGCGAG
>DHMW01000089.1:3502-4701 GCA_002405995.1 Oscillospiraceae bacterium UBA4632 | reverse complement strand
TCGCCGCCGTAGCACTTGGCCAAAACGTCCTTGCGCATGGCCTTGACGGTCTCGCGCGCGATGATGCGCCCGCCGATGGCCGCCTGAATGGGCACCTCGAAAAGCTGGCGGGGGATGTTGTCCTTCAGCTTTTCGCAGAGCCTGCGCGCGCGGGCATACGCCTTGTCCTTGTGCGCGATGAAGGAAAGCGCGTCCACCTGGTCGCCGTTGAGCAGGATATCGACCTTGACCAGCTCGCTCGGGCGGTAGCCGGAAAGCTCATAGTCGAGCGAGGCGTAGCCCTTGGTGTTGGCCTTGAGCGTGTCGAAAAAGTCGTAGATGATCTCGTTGAGCGGCATCTCGTAGTGCATCTCGACAAGGTAGGTATCGAGATACTGCATGTCCTTGAACTCGCCGCGGCGGTCCTGGCACATGGGCATGATGTTGCCGACATAGTCCGGCGGCGTGACGATCGTCACCTTGACATACGGCTCCTCGGCATGCTCGATGTGGGCGTTATCGGGGTAGTTGTGCGGGTTATCCACGCGCACCATCGTGCCGTCGGTCCTGTAGACCTCGTAGATGACGCTCGGGAGCGTGGTAACGAGGTCGAGGTCAAATTCGCGCTCCAATCGCTCCTGAATGACCTCCATGTGCAGCATCCCGAGGAAGCCGCAGCGGAAGCCGAAGCCCAGCGCCACGGACGACTCCGGCTCGAACGTCAGCGAAGCGTCGTTGAGCTGGAGCTTTTCCAGCGCGTCGCGAAGATCCGGGTACTTGCTGCCGTCCTCGGTGTAAATGCCGCAGTAGACCATCGAGCGCACCTTGCGGTAGCCCGGCAGCGGCTCGGCCGCGGGATGCTCCACGCCCGTAACGGTGTCGCCGATCTGCGTTTCATGCACGTCCTTGATGCTGGCGGTGAAATAGCCCACCTGGCCGGCCTCGAGCCTGTCCGTCGGCTCCATGCCCAGCGGGCGCATCACGCCGCATTCGATGACCTTGAACACCGCGCCCGTCGCCATCATCCTGACCTCCATGCCGGGTCTGAGCGTGCCGTCCTTGAGCCTCATGTAGACGATAACGCCGCGGTAGCTGTCGTAATAGCTGTCAAAGATCAGCGCGCGCAGGGGAGCGTCCGGGTCGCCCTTGGGGCAGGGGAGGTGCTGCACGATGTCCTCCAGCACTGCGTCGATGTTGATGCCCTGCTTGGCGGAGATCTC
>DHMW01000089.1:0-3396 GCA_002405995.1 Oscillospiraceae bacterium UBA4632 | reverse complement strand
GCGGGCAGGTCGATCTTGTTGATCACGGGGCGGATCTCCAGGTCATGCTCCATGGCAAGGTAGGTGTTCGCCAGCGTCTGCGCCTCGATGCCCTGCGAGGCGTCCACCACCAGCAGCGCGCCCTCGCACGCCGCCAGCGAGCGCGAGACCTCGTAGTTGAAGTCCACGTGGCCCGGCGTGTCGATGAGGTTCAGCGTATAGACCTCGCCGTCGGCGGCGGTATAGTCGAACGTGACGGCGCGCGCCTTGATCGTGATGCCGCGCTCGCGCTCCAGATCCATGTTGTCGAGGATCTGATCCTCCATCTCGCGCGCGGAAACGGCGTTGCACTTTTCAAGCAGCCGGTCCGCCAGCGTGGACTTGCCGTGGTCGATATGCGCGATGATGGAAAAATTGCGGATGTTCTTTTCGTTCATATGTTCTTCCTCATTTCCTGCCGAGCAGGGAATTCGTTTTTTCCTCCGTGCTGTGCAGCACCTGCGTCACGCTCTGCATCAGCCCCGGATAGAGCGCGGTGAGCGTCTCGTCCTCCATTGCGGGGAAGAGCGCGCCGTCCTCCGTCAGCTGCGCAAGCGAGGAGGCGTAGGCAACGTAGTCCGCGCGCATCTGCGCATCGACCGCGCCGGTCTGATACGCGGCGGCGCCAAGGGAAAAGTACTCCTCCTTGCCGCCGCAGGCACGGTGCAGCGCGCGGTAGAGCTGGTAGAGCGCGCCGCCAAGATATCCCCCGGCGGAGGCGATGAGCGTGCGGTCGTTCGTGCGGCCCAGCAGCTCAAACAGCACGCCAGCAGTGTTCGCCAGCATCTTCTTTTGCAGCGTGGCGGCGATGCTGCCCTTGAGCGTGCCCTTTTCGTCGCTCACGTCGTAGAGCGACTCGGCGTCGATCATGCCGCCGTCGCGCGAGAGCGTGCGCCCGAGCAGATAGTCCGCCGAAACATGATAGTAGTCGCACGCGCGGGCCACAAAGGCAAGCCCCGGCTCGCGGATGCCGTTTTCGTAGTGGGACAGCAGCGCCTGCGAAATGCCAAGCTCCTTCGCAGCCCTGCGCTGGGAAATGCCCTTTTCCTGCCGCAGCAGGCCAAGGGTGCGGGAAAAATCAGCGTTCATGGCAATACCTCGCAGATCAAAATACGGTAAGTTATAGTATACCGCCATGATTACGGTTTGTAAACTGAAATCTGCACGCAGCGCATAAAAAATCGGGGCGTTCCGGCTCGTTTGCCGGAGCGCCCCACTGTATAGAGGAGAAGAAAATGGTATCGTTCAGATCAGCGCGCTGAGCAGCCACGCCAGCGCGATGCCGCCCGCGCCCACGCAGCCCCACAGCGCAGGCGAGCCGCGGCGGAGCAGGCTCCTTGTGCGCGTCTGCGTGCGGCCGCAGCTGCGCGCCACGCGGCACGCCTCGTCCACCAGCCGCTGCTGCGTCACACCGCTGCGCGACGAAGCATCGCTGCGCACGATGAAGATCGCCTGCTCAAAAAGCTCCGTATCCGGCGAATCGACCACGATCACCCGCCTTGATGTTCCCCTGACCAATCACAGCACCTCCCGACAGAAAACGTCCTAAGGGCAGTATGCCCCGCGGCGGGCGCGCTATACCGGAGGGCGGGAATTTTTTTTGCGCGCTCAGACCGCCTGCGCGCCGTCCTCGCAGATATAGAGCGCCATGCACAGCGCGTCGTCCGTTTCGCCGCGCTTTTCCGCGCTGTCGGCCAGGATGGCGGCGGAGAGCTGCTGGGGGTCGCTGCCCTCCCAGCCGGCCAGCAGGTTTTGCAGCCACTCGTCGTCCGTGCTGTCAGCCACGCCGTCGGTCAGCATCACAAGAAAGCAGCCGGGGGAGAGGCGCAGATGCGTCGCCTCGGGCGGCGGCGCGCCCTCCTGCAGCCCCGCCGGCAGGCAGGAGCACGTCACGCGCCGCACCGTGCCGCCGCGCTTGAGGTAGCTCGGCGCGGCGCCGTATTTATACAGCTCGCCCTCGAGCGTCCGGAGCGACAGCTCCAGCAGATCCACCGTAGTGAAGCTGTCGGTCGATTCCGCGCGCAGCGAGAGCGCGCTGTTGAGCGTTTTGAGCGACGGCGGCGCGTCGATCCCCGCGCGCAGGAAGCGCTCGAGCAGCCGCACCGCCAGGGCGGATTCGCGCTGC
Source organism: Oscillospiraceae bacterium UBA4632 (assembly GCA_002405995.1). Classification (GTDB taxonomy): domain Bacteria; phylum Bacillota; class Clostridia; order Oscillospirales; family Oscillospiraceae; genus Hominicoprocola. The sequence continues at coordinate 1,253 of DHMW01000089.1, read as the reverse complement.
GCCGCCTCGCCGCAGCCCATGCCGTCGGAGAGCAGCAGGCACAGCGCGCCGCGCCCCGTCTCAAAATGGCTCGCGCTGTCGCCGCTGATGCGCTCGCCGCGCTTGGGGCGCATCGAAAGCCCGACCGTATAGCGGTGCAGCCGCTGCGCGGCAGCGGGGCGCGCAGCGCCGTCCGCCGCGCTTTGCAGAAGCTCGGACAGCTGCGCGTACTGCGAGGCGGCGCTTGCGTGCTCCTGCGCGATGCGCGCGCGGTACTGCCGGCGCAGGAGGTAGGCGCGCAGCTCGTCGTTCACGGCGGCAAGAAAGCTCGGAAAGCGGATGCAGCGGTCGGCAAAGTAGGAGGGAAAGTCCTCGCCGCGCCCCGTGCCGCGCTGCAAAAGCGCCGCGGTCGCGTCGTTGAGGGCGGTATAGGTGCGCTGGTACTCCTTTTCCCAGCAGAAGCTGCACAGCGAGCAGCCGCGGCAGGCGCGCTCCGCCGCGCGGTCAAAGATGGCGGCGGGATTTTCCTCCGTGCGGCGCGGCGCGCGGGCCACGCCGTCATACAGCTCGCGCAGCGCCTGCGCCGATTCCGACACCGCGGTGCGCAGCGCGGCAGACTCCTCCGCCTCGCCGCCGTCCTCCAGCGTAAGCCGCTTACCGCGGAAGAAGCGTGAGGGGATCAGCAGGAACAGCAGCGTCGCCGCCAGCCCCTCATAGAGCAGCACCAGCCCCACGTCCGCGTCCAGCGGCAGGGCAAAGCACAGCACGCAGAACGCGAACCACAGCGCGCTCAGCACGCGGTTGCCGCGCCGCGTCACATTGACCACCGCCGCGGCAAAGGCATAGCTCGCCGCGTGAACAAAGCTGCCGCCGCCCGCCGTCAGATCCATGGCAAGCCCGATGGCGAGCGCCGCCGGCACGGCGCTCGCGCCGCTGCGCTCGAAGGCCGCCAGCAGCACGACGAGCATCGAGGCGATGCGCCCGGGCGCAAAGCCGTTCGCCGTCCGGTAGGACGCAAACGCCATCAGCACGCCCAGCAGGATAAAAAGCGCCGCAAAGGGGTGCTCGCGCTTTTCCTCCGGCGCGAGCAGCGCCCGTGCGCTCATTGCGCCAAGCGCCGCGATCAGAAGGCTCACCGCGCAGCCCGCCGCCCCATCCGCGCCGTCGCGCAGCAGATAAACGAATTCCACCGACAGCATCATTGACGACGCCAGCAGCGGCGCGAAGGCGCGCTTTTGATAGAGCTTCAGATCGAAAAACGCGTTGTTCGCCGT
>DHMW01000017.1 GCA_002405995.1 Oscillospiraceae bacterium UBA4632 | reverse complement strand
TGCAAGTTGTCCTCCGCGAGCGCGTCGATACCAGGCACTACGCCGCAGGTGGAGAGCGATATGTGCCGCATGCCGATGTTCATCCCGTCAGGATGGTTGATGAGCTCCAAAAAGCGCAGCACGTTTTTCCGGTTGTCCATCGGCTCGCCAATGCCCATCAGGACGATATTCGAAATTTCGCGTCCGGAGTCGAGCTGCGTGAAAAGCACCTGATCGAGCATCTCGGACGGTGTCAGGTCTCTCACCTTGCCGGCAAGCGTGGATGCGCAGAATTTGCAGCCCATGCGGCAGCCGACCTGCGAGGAAATGCAGACCGTGTTGCCGTGGCGATAGGACATCAGCACCGTTTCGATGCAGTTGCCGTCGGACAGCTCCCATAGATACTTGATCGTCCCATCGAGCTTCGACACCTGCTTGCGCGCGACCGTCGGCACGGTGATGTAGTACTCCGCCCTGAGCTTTTCGCGCAGGGATTTGGGAATATTCATCATCTCGTCAAAATCGGTGATGCCGCGGTGCAGCCAGGTGAAGACCTGCTTGCCGCGGAACGACGGTTCGCCCATCGCGCGCAGCGCCGCGGTGATCTCCCCGAGCGTCATGGACTTGATATCAGTCATTCGTTCTCCTTCTCATGCGGCTGAGATAAAACCCGTCCGTTCCGTCGCGCTGCGGCAGCAGCGTGATATGTCCCGCTGCCTTCCTTCCGTCCGGCAGCGTAAACGCTTCGTAGATAAAGTCCGGGTGCTCTGCAAGGAACGCATCCGTCACCTGTTCATTTTCCTCCGGCAGGATGGTACAGGTCGAATAGGCCAGCACACCGCCCGGCTTCACATAGCGCGCGCTGTTTGCAAGGATCGCGCGCTGGATCTCCGGCAGCGCGGCAAGCTCGCGCTCGTCCTTATAGCGGATATCCGGCTTCTTGCGGATGATGCCAAGCCCCGAGCACGGCACATCGCAGACGACGGCGTCGAACCGCCCTTTCCATTCCGCGCGGAACACGCGCCCGTCGGCGCATACCGTTTCCACGCAGGTGATGCCAAGGCGCTGCGCGCCCTCGCGGATGCGCTTGAGCTTGCTCTCGTGCAGGTCGCAGGCGAGGATGCTCCCCTCGTTTTCCATGGCGAACGCCGCAGCGAAGGACTTGCCGCCCGGTGCGGCACAGACATCCAGCACGCGCTGCCCCTTTTGAAAGCCGGCGGCACAGGTCACGAGCCTTGCCGCCGCGTCCTGCACGGTGAAGCGGCCATTGTAGAAGGCGCTGAGCGTCGTCAGATCGCCAGTGCCGGAAAGCTCCAGACAACCGGGCACCCAGGGATGCGGCGTGACGCTGACACCCTCGCCGCGCAGCTCCTCGACGAGCGCTCTTTCGTTCGTTTTGAGCGGGTTGACCTGTACGCTGATGGGCGGAGCTTCGTTGTCGATGCGAAGAAACTGCTCCGTTTCTTCAATGCCGAGGAGCGACACAAGCTTTTTGACGAGCCACTGCGGGTGGCTGTACGCGATGCTGAGCCGCTCGATGCCCCCCTTCGGCAGCGGCGGAAGGCTCGACTTATGCTGCGCGAGCCTGCGCAGCACGGCGTTGACAAGTCCGCTGGCAGCGCTTCTGCCGCTCGTGCGGCAGAGCTCCACGGACTCGCTGACGGCGGCGTGGTCGGGCACCTTGTCCAAAAACAGGATCTGATAGGCGCCGATGCGCAGAATGTCGGCGAGCGGCGGCTGCAAATGGTCGAGCTTCTGCGTGCAGTAGGCGCTCAAATACCAGTTCAGCAGCAGCTCGTTCTGCATCACGCCGTAGACGATGCGGCTGCAAAGCGCCGCGTCCTGCGCGCTCAGCGCACACTTGCCGAGCTGTGCCTTGAGCGCGGCGTCCGCCCACGCGCCGCTGCGGCGGCAGGCGACCAGAACAGAGAGCGCGCATTCGCGCGCGTTTGCGGTACTCCCCTTACGCATCGAGGACCGTCCCCGCGGCGATGCGTTTGCCGTTCAGAAACGCGTTCGCTGCCATGCGCTTGCCGCCGTCCGGCTGAAGCTCCGTGATGAGAATGCTCATTCCGTCGCCGCAGGCGGCTTCGATACCCTTTTTGCGTGCGTACAGTGTACCGGGCGCATCCTTCGCTTCGCCGAGCGGCACGGCGCGGAAGATCTTCGTGTTCGCGCCGAGAATGCTCGCCGCGGCGCAGGGCCACGGGATCAGTCCGCGGATCTGGTCAATGATCTGCGTGCTGCTTCTCGTCCAGTCGATGGGCGACAGCTCGCGCGAGAGCATGGGCGCATACGTCGCCTGCGCTTCGTCCTGCGGCACGCGCTGCGCTGTGCTGCCCTTGATCTGACCGATCGCCTCAGAGATCGCGTCCGCGCCGAGCGCGGCAAGCTCCTTGAACAGCTCCTCCGCCGTCTCATCGGGGCGGATGGGCTGCTTTTTAACGAGTATCATATCGCCCGTATCGCATTCCTTCGCCATGTGCATGATCGTTACGCCGGTCTCCTTCTCGCCGTTGAGGATCGCCCAGTTGATCGGTGCGGCGCCGCGGTACTTCGGCAGAAGAGAGGCGTGCACGTTGATGCAGCCCATCGGCGGGACCTCCAGCATCTCCTCCGGCAGGATGCGGCCATAGGCCGCGACGACCGCGAGCTCGGGCGCAAGCGCCCTGAAATCGGCAAGCGCCGTACCATCTCGCATTTTGGCGGGCTGAAAAACGGGAATATCGTGTGTCAAAGCATATTCCTTTACAGGACTTGGCGTGACTTTGTTTCGATTGCGCGGCTTGTCCGGCTGCGTGAAAACACCGCAGACGTCGTGCCCGTCCCCGACCAGACGCTCCAAAATCGTGCGCGCAAAATCGGGCGTGCCCATAAAGACGATCCTCATTCCCCGTCCAGCTCCTTTTCGTGCTCGCGGATATACTGCTCCAGCTCCTCATCGGTGAGGACCTTGCAGTGCTCGGTGTAGAGATGCCCGTCGAGATGCTCGATCTCATGGCAGAAGCAGCGCGCGGTCAGATCTTCGTCCTCGACCTCGAATTCTGCGCCGTAACGGTCCTGTGCGCGCACGCGCACCACCATCGGGCGCGTGACGATGCCGTACTTGCCCGGTACGCTCAAGCAGCCCTCAAGCCCTGTCTGCTCTCCCTCCGTCTTGATGATCTCGGGGTTGATGAGCTCGATGATCTCGCCCTGTGTGTCCTCCACGATGCAGACGCGGCGCAGGATGCCGACCTGCGGGGCGGCGAGGCCGACGCCGCCGGCCTCCGCCAGCGTGTCCGCCATGTCGTCAAGCAGCTGGTGAAGCCGCGCGTTAAACTCCGTCACTGGACGGCAGACCTTGGCCAGGCAGGGGTCTCCCACTTCTCGGATCGTACGGATAGCCATAATTCTCTTCCTCTTTTCTCTATTGTAAGGCATTGCAGTCGGCAAAAATGTCGAGACCGCGGTTTTCTTTTCTTGCATAAAACGCGAGCAGATACTCGCCCACCGTGCGCCGCAGCGCGCTGTTGCTCACGCCGCAGAGGTACACGCAGTAGCGGTAGCGGTTGTTGACCTTCACCACCGGCGCGCCTGCGGGACCAAGCACCTCCGTTTCCAGCGAGCGCAGCGGCTCCCGCTCTGCCGCAAGGCGCAGCGCATCGCGCAGCGTACAGGCGGCGGCAATGACGCGGTGCTCCTCGCTGCCGGAGACTGTCAGCGTAAAGAGGTCGGCAAACGGCGGATAACGCCGCAGACGGCGCAGGCGCAGCTCGCTGCGGTAAAACGCCTCATAGTCCTGCTTTGCCGCGGCGCGGATGACCTCGTGATCGGGGTGATAGGTCTGAATGACGGCGCGCCCCGTGCGCCCGCCCCGTCCCGCGCGTCCCACGACCTGCGCCAGCAGGCTGTAGGTCCGCTCGGCGGCGTGATAATTCTGCGCATAGAGCGAAAGGTCGGCGTCCAGCACGCCAACGAGCGTCACATTTGCAAAATCCAGTCCCTTGGCGACCATCTGCGTGCCAAGCAGGATGGGGATATTCTTTTCCTCGAATTCGCGCAGCAGCGTTTCGTGCCCGCCTGCGGCGGAAACGGTGTCTGCATCCATGCGCAGCACCCCAGCTCCGGGAAACAGCGCCTTGAGCTCCCGTTCGACCTTCTGCGTGCCGGAGCCGACGTGCTTCATCAGCCCGCCGCACTCGCTGCACCGTTCCAGCACCGGCTCGGAGTGCCCGCAGTAGTGGCACATCAGCCGCTCGTTTGCGGAGTGGTAGGTCATCGGCACGCTGCACCGCGGGCACTGCGGCACATAGCCGCACTCGCCGCATAGAAGCATCCGTGCGCTGCCGCGCCGGTTGAGAAACAGAATGCTCTGCTCGCCGCGCGTAAGATTTTCTGCAAGATCGACGCGCAGCACGCTGCCGATGGCGCTCTCGTTCCCCTGCCGCAGTTCGTCCTTCATGTCGGCGAGCAGCACCTGCGGCAGCGGAAGATCGTTGAAGCGCTTGTGAAGGGAAAATACTTGATAGCGTCCGCGCTTGGCGTAATACGCGGTCTCCACCGTCGGCGTGGCTGAGCCGAGCAGCATCAGCGCGCCCTGCTGCGCGCAGCGGAACTGCGCGACGTCACGCGCGTGATAACGCGGCGCGTTTTCCGACTGATAGCTCCCCTCCTGCTCCTCGTCCAGGATGATAAGCCCCAGATCGGGAAGCGGTGCAAACACGGCGCTGCGCGTCCCCAGCACTACGCGCACTTCGCCGCGGCGAATGCGCTTCCACTGGTCATAGCGTTCGGTGAGCGGCAGGGCGCTGTGCAGCATCGCGGCCTGCGCGCCGAACTGCGCAGTGAATTTTTTCATCATCTGCGGTGTGAGCGCGATCTCCGGCACCAGCAGTATTGCCGTTTTTCCGCGGCACAGCGTTTCCTCGATCAGACGAAGATAGACCTGCGTTTTTCCACTGGCGGTCACGCCGTATAAAAGCGCTGCGGCGCCGCCATCGCGCCCGAGCAGAGCGCTCAGCCCGTTCAGGGCGAGCTGCTGCTCGCCGTTGAGCACAGCGGGCGCGGCTGGCGCCGCGGCTTCATAGCTGCTGACGCGCAGCACCTCCTGCTCGAACAGCTCGATCAAACCGCTCTTTTTCAGCCCGCGCAGCGTCTGCATCGTCGCACCCGTGTAATAGCCGATCTCCGCGGCGGACAGCGCGCCCTCGCGGATGAGCAGCTCGATCACCGCATAGCGCACCGGCGCGCTGCGGCGCTTCGGCTCCACGGCGGCAAGCGCATCCTCCGCGCTGACGCACAGCCGCGCCATGCGCGCCGTTTTGTCGCCAAGGCGCTGCTTCATCGCCCAATCGCACACGAGCAGTCCGCGCTGCTCCATTCCGCGCAGCGCCCTGCCCGTCCTTTCGCCGCCAAGCTCGTTGAGCGCCGCGCGCTCTGCGCCGCCTGTGCCGAGCACGGCGCGCAGCAGCGCTTCCTCCAGCGAGTCGGGTGCGACGGCGTTGAGCGCCTCCTCCGCGCCAATCTCTGCGTTCAACCGCCAGATCTCGCGGCTGCGGAGCCATACGCCGCCGGGCAGCAGCGTTTTGAGCGCATCGTAATAGGTGCAGAAATAGCGCGCCTTCATCCATCGGGCAAGGCGGATATCCCAGCCGTTGAGCAGCGGCGCGTCGTCGAGCACAGCGTCAATGGGCTTGAGCGCTGCGGCGCTTTCCTCGTGCCGCAGTTCCATCACAAAGCCCTCGCTGCGCTTGTTGCCCCTGCCGAAGGGGACGGTCACGCGCTTGCCCTCTGCCGCGGAGGCGCAAAGCTCCTCCGGCACAAGATAGGTGTAAAGCTTATCTGCCGCAAACGGAACGGAAGAGACTGCGACACGAGCAAGCAATTTCTCTGCCATACAGTCTCCCCTTTCTGCGTTCCTTCCTTTGTTATCTTGCGATATGCGTGTCAATGCCCTCGGCGCTGATCTTACCGGCGGCGACCTCGTTGATCGCAGTGGTAACAGGCTTCTCACTCAGCGGATAGCCTTCAACGTCTGCCTCCTCGGCGATCTGGCGGGCGCGGCGCGCCACGACATTCACGAGCAGGTAGCGGTTTTCAATGTACTTGTTGAGCGTGCTCATTGCGGGATAAAGCATCATGATCGTATACTTCCTTCTGCCTTTCGGCTGTTTTTTGAATTTATTCGGACAATATCGCCATGCGTTCGGCGGGCTTGCAGTGCTCGGCAAGCATGATGGCGTTGATCTCGCGCACAGCGCGTTCCACCGTGTCGTTGATGACGAAGTAATCGTAGGTATTCGCGGTTTGCAGCTCGACCTTAGCGCGCACGAGACGCTTCTGCACCTTTTCGGCGCTGTCGGTCCCACGGCCGGCCAGGCGCTCCTCCAGCGCCTGCCAGGATGGCGGCGCGATGAAAATGCGCACCACATCGGGACGCTTGCTCGTCACCTGAAGCGCGCCCTGGACCTCGATATCGAGGATAACGTCCTTTCCCTGCTCCATCGCCTCATCGACGAACCGTTTCGGCGTGCCGTAGAAATTGCCGACATACTCGGCGTATTCCAGAAACGCATCCTCCGTGATGAGCCGCCGGAAATGCTCCACGTCGGTGAAGTGGTAGTGGATGCCGTCGATCTCGCCGGGGCGTGGGGGGCGCGTTGTGGCGGAAACGGAGAAATACAGATCCTCGCGGTCCTTGAACAGCTCCTTGAGCACTGTGCTCTTTCCGACCCCGGAGGGACCTGAAATAATGAAAGTCTTGCCCTTGTACATATGCTTTATGCTTCCTCCTCTATGCCGAGCGTTTCCACGCCAAGGCGCGCAACCAGCTTTTCCGCGGCAATGGCAGAGAGCACCACGTGGTCGCTGTCCATAATGAACACCGACGCCGTCTTGCGCCCGTAGGTCGCGTCGATCAGCATGCCGCGCTCGCGCGACTCCTGGATGAGGCGCTTGATCGGCGCGCTGTCAGGGCTGACGACAGCGATCAGACGCTCGGCGGATACCATGTTGCCAAATCCGATGTTCAGCAGCTTCATTTGCTTCGCCCCTTACTCGATGTTCTGCACCTGCTCGCGGATCTT
>DHMW01000068.1:4189-12319 GCA_002405995.1 Oscillospiraceae bacterium UBA4632 | reverse complement strand
GTGAGCGGAGAGATCGAGCGCGACGCGCGGCGCTATGACGGAGGCTTTTTATTCTACTGAGAGAGGGGAGAAGAAAATGAAGCTGGCACCGATGCGGTACAAGAACTATGTATGGCCGCACAACCCGGAGACATACAGCATCACGTTCCGGCGCAGCATCACGGCGGCAAAGGTGCCGTTCGGGCGATGCGTGATGCAGGATCTGGGGCAGGGCTGCCGCGTGATGGAGGGCGAGGGCGTTTTCGCAGGAGAGGGCGCCTACGAGGAATTCAAGCGGCTGGCGACGGTGTTTTACGGCGGAGGGCCGGGACTGCTGGTGCATCCGGTGTGGCAGACGGCGCAGGCGTACTTCGTATCGCTGGAGCTTGCGCAGCAGCCGCTGGAGGACTATGTGCGCTACCGCTTTGCCTTCTGGGAGGCAAACCCGGTGGAGACGGCGCTCGTGCGGACGGACGGCGGCACGGCGGGCGGCAGGACGGCGGGCGGCTGCGGCGCAAGGCGGCGCTACACCGTGAAAAGCGGCGATACGCTGTGGGGCATTGCGAATGCGCAGGGCGTGACGCTGCGCGCGCTGCTGGCGGCAAACCCGCAGATCGGGAATCCGAACCGGATCGCGGCGGGAGAGCAGGTGACGCTGCCGTGATGAAGGGATATCTGACGACCTGCGAGGGGGCGGAATACGCGCTGCCGACGCTGCTGGAGTGGGAAATGTGCTATACGGGGAGCGTGCCGTGCGACAGCTTTACGCTGCGCTGCCCCTACGAGGCGGCGATGGCAGAGACGCTGAGACGGGCGGTGCGCTTTACGGCGAGAGAGGACGGCGCGGTGGAGTTCCGCGGTGTGATCGACGAGGTGTGCGCGCGCTGCGACGCGAAGCGGGGATTGGAGCTGGAGCTGAGCGGGCGCGGTATGGCGGCGCTGCTGCTGGACAGCGAGGCGGAGGCGGTGAGCTACGAGCTGGCGACGACAGGGGAGATCGTCAGGAACCACGTGACGCCGTGGGGCGTTGCGTGCGGCGCGTGGGACGAGGCGGAATGCGCAGGCTACCGCGTGGCGAACGGAGCGAGCCAGTGGAAGGCAGTGAACGACTTTGCCGTGCTGCACGCGGGGCTGACGCCGTACTTCCGCAAGGACGGCACGCTGGAGCTGAAGAGGGCGCGCCGCGGCGCGCAGGTGGCGATAGACGATACGACGCCGGTGACGGCGCTCGTATCGTGCGACAGGCGCTACGGCGTGATCGCCGAGGCGCTGGTGGTGGATAAGAAGGCGGGCGCGCGCCAGCGCGTGCGCAACGAGGACCTTTACGCGCGCGGCGGCAGGAGCAGAAGGGTATTCTACGTGCCGGCAAAAAGCGGCGCGCAGGCGATGCGCTGCACGGGCGCATACCAGATCGAGCGGTCAAAGGAGGGCGCGGAGACGCTGACTGCGGCGATCGCGGGACGCTTTGCCGCTGCACCCGGCGACACGGCGGCGGTGCAGTGGTCGAGGCTGGGCGTGAGCGGACGGTTCCGCGTGATCGAGCTGAAGCGGCGCTTCGGCGAGGACGGAGAGACGAGCGAGGTAAAGCTGCAGAGGGAGTGAAGGAAAAAGATGTGGCTATCAAGAAAGCTGACGGCGCACGAGATGCAGGACGTTGCCTCGGCGCAGGGCGGCACGGTGACGATCGAGGGGAAAGAGACGGCGGTGTTCAGCTGCGGAGAAAAGCGCAGCGTGAGGGCCGTGGGCCCGGGAGGCTATGAGTGGCTGCCGCGCAAGGGAGAGGATGTGCTGATCGTGCGCGGAGGGACCTTCGGCGAGGAGACCTTTGCCGTGGGGACGGCGGTGCAGGCGGAGAATGGGCTGGAGCCGGGCGAGGTGCGCATCCGCTCAGGAAAGGCGGGGACGGAGATCGTGCTGCACAACAACGGCAGAGTGGATATCAACGGGGTGCTGTACATCAACGGCGTGCCGTACATAGGACTGGGAGGATGAGCCATGGAGCTGAGGATCAGGGACAGGGACTATGTGAGCGACGGCGCGGGCGGCACGCAGCGCGCAGACGGAACGGAGGAGCTGCTGGAGCGCGCGCTCTACAAGCTGAGCGTGCGGCGCGGGAGCTTTGCACTCGCGCCGGAGCTTGGCAGCAGGCTGCACCTTCTGTGGAAGGAGAAGGGGGAAAGCCGCGCCTCGGCGGCAAAGCAGTACGCCGCGGAGGCGCTTGCGGACGAGCCGGGGCTGAGCGTGAGCGGCGTAACGCTGCGGGACAGCGGCGGTGTGCTGGAGGCGGAGATCGCGCTGCGGTATGAGACGGAGGAGACGACGCTGCGCGTGGCGATAGGAGGAGAGTGAGAGACGATGGAGGAACTGAGGACGATCTATGAGCGGATGCGGGGGACGTTCGCGGAAAGGGCGGGCTTTACGCCCAATGACGGCTGCGACCTGATGGTGCGCCTTTATGCGCTGGCGGCGGAGGTGCAGGCGCTGCTGGCGCAGGCGGACTGGGTGCTGGACCAGAGCTTCCCGCAGACGGCGATGGGGGAATATCTGGACTATCACGCCCAGACGCGCGGCATCACGCGCCTGGCGGCGGCGAAGGCGGCGGGCACGCTGCGCTTTTCCGCGCCGGGCGCGGTGGCGGCGGACTATACGATCGAGCAGGGCAGCACGGCGATGACCAACAGCGGCGTGCGCTTTGAAACGACGGAGGAGGCGACGCTGAAAAAGGGCGAGAGCTACGTGGATGTTCCTGCGCGCGCCGTGGAGGCGGGCGCGGCGGGCAACGCCATCGCCGGGGCGGTCCACATCATGGCGGCGTATCCCGTCGGTGTGACGCAGTGCAGCAATCCTGCGGCGTTTGCCGGAGGGAGCGATGAGGAGGACGACGAGAGCCTGCGCCGGCGTGTGCTGGAGAGCTTCAAACGGCTGCCGAACGGCGCGAACGCGGCGTTCTACGAGCAGGAGGCAATGCGCTTTGCAAACGTTGCGGCGGCAAAGGCGGTGGGGCGTGCGCGCGGCATCGGAACGGTGGACGTGTATGTTTCGACGCACAGCGGTGCGCCGGATGATGGGCTGCTGGGCGAGATCGAGGCGGCGCTGGCGGAGAAACGCGAGATCGCGGTGGATGTGAAGGTCAAGGCGCCGGAGGAGAAAACGGTGGACGTGCGCGCGGAGCTGGCCGCGCAGCCGGGCTACAGCATGGAGGAGCTGGCAGATGCGGCAAGAGCGGTGCTGGAGGCGTATTTTACCGGCGAGCGGCTGGGCGAGAGCGTGTATACGGCAAGGCTTGCGGGCATTCTCTACGGCACGGAGGGCGTGGAGAACTGCCACCTGCTCGCGCCTGCGGCAGACGTCGAGATGGGCGCGACGGAGCTGCCGGTGCTGGGGACGGTGACGATCACGGAGATCGGAGCGGGTGAGAGCGCATGACGTACTATGACTATCTCTGCCGGCTGCTCGCGCCGATGCGCATCTACCGCACGGAGCGGGAGAGCCTGAGCGGCAGCGAGCTGTACGCCGCGGGCGAGGCGCTGGACGGCGCGCAGGAGAGAATGGATCACGCCGCGCGCGAGGGCATCCTGCAGACGGCGGAGGACGAGGGGCTGGCACGCAGGGAAAAGCTCTTTGCGCGCTGCCCGGTGAACGCCTCGACCGCGCTGCGGCGCGAGGCGATCGCGGCGCTCGGGCGCATCAGCAGCGACAGCTTTACGCTCGGCGCCATCAACGCAGCACTCTGCGGCTGCGGCATCCACGCCGTGGCGGAGGAGACGGCACAGAAGGGAACGGTGAAGGTCTGGTTCCCGGACACGGTGGGCGTGCCGGAGGAGTTTGCACAGGTGAAGAGCATCATCCTGGATATCATCCCCTGCCACCTGCTGACGGAGTTTTACTTCCGCTATCTGACATGGCGCGAGTGCGAGGCGCAGGGCTTCACGTGGCAGAGCGTGGAGGCGGCGCAGCACACGTGGGAGAGCTTTGAAAGGGCGGTGCCGGGCGCATGACGGAGGAGGAAATGAGCGTGAGGCTCACCGAGACCGAGCAGCGCGTGCGCTCGAACACGAGGCGCATTGAAAAGCTGGAACAGCGGCAGGAGGATCTGAATAAGCTGATAACGGCGGTGGAGGTGCTCGCCGCGCGGGAAAAGGGCGTGGAAACGGACGTGAAGGAGATCAAGGCGGACGTAAAAACCATTACGCAGAAGCCCGGCAGGCGCTGGGACGCGATGATCGACAGAGTGCTGTATGTGCTCATCGGCGCGGCGCTCTCGCTGCTGATGACGGGAGGGAGCCTATGAGAAGACGGAAACGGCTGTGCTTTTCCAAGCTGCTGCTGATCGTGGAGAGCGCGGTGGTGCTGTACACGACGTATCAGGGCTTTGCGCTGGCAAAAATGGCGGTGGCGGCAGACTTTGCCGGGACGCTGCCATGGATCGCGGCAATGGTGACGGCGGCATGGGGCGCCTACGGGACGAGCGCGGCGTGCTACTACGGAAAAGCAAAGGCGGAAAATACCGCGGGCGGCGTGATCTATGAGACGGCGTGCCGCGGGATCGACTGCGGGGAGTGAAAGAGATGGAGCAGCTGAAAAAGAGAATGGCAAGCCTTTTGAGCGTGAAATCGCTCGTGACGATCTGCCTGACGGTGACGTTCTGCGTGCTGACGGTGCAGGGAAAGGTGACGCAGGAGTTCAACACGGTATATCTGATGGTGATCGCGTTCTACTTCGGCACGCAGAACGCCAAGCCGCAGGAGGAGGCGTAGATGCGGCACAGCAGGGACATCGGCGCACTGCGCGCGGACGTGGCGGAAAACTGCCGGAGACTCCTTGCACTCGCCGGACGCGAGGGGCTGCGCGCCATGGTGACGGAGACGGTGCGCGACGCAGCGTACCAGCGGTGGCTGGCGGAGAACGGCTACGCCGCCGCGGGCGCGGTGACGCCGTCGTTCCACGGGGAAAATGCAGGATTGGCGTTTGATATCTGCAAAAACGAGAAGGGGCACGAGTACGACGACCCGGCGTTTTTCGAGCGGATGGGGGTGCTGGGCAAACGCGTGGGCTTCACGTGGGGCGGAGAGTGGAGGAGCTTTCCGGACCGGCCGCACTTTCAGTGGGACGCGGGCGGAACGTACACGGGCGCAATGGTGCGCGCGGGGCGCTATCCCCCGCCGATGCCGCCGTATGAGGAGGAAGAGATGACGCAGGAGCAGTTCAACGCGATGATGGAGGAGTATCTCCGCCAGCGCGCGGCGCGCGAGGGCGCGGCATGGAGCGCCGGGGCGCGCGAATGGGCGGAGCGGACGGGGCTGATCACCGGCGATGAGACGGGGAACAGACAGTACCGCAGCTTTGTGACGCGCGAACAGCTGGCAGTGCTTTTGCAGCGCTTTGCGGCGATGCGGCAGGGCGGAGGACAATAAAAAAACGCGGCGGCGCCGGAGGGGACCCCTCCGGCGCCGCATTTTTGACGAATAAGGAGAAAATGCAGGAAATCTTGCAAAAAGCAAAAAGAACGGGAAGGGCGGCGCGGGCGGGATTCACGGAAACGACAAAAAAGGATAAAAAAATTTGTTCAGTTTTTTAGCGCCTTTGAGAGCGATTTCCGTTGATTTCGGAGGGGAGTTCCACTATAATCTAAACTGAAGCCTGTATGAGCATCTTTTTTGCGATTTTGAAGGAATCCATGCAGAGAGTGCTCCTTGGCGATACATACGATCATCAAAATTCAGGGAGGGTTTTATCTTGAATAAGGTCATGTCACTGCACGATGCCGTTGCCAAGTACGTCGAAAACGGCGACGTACTCGCCACCGGCGGCTTCACCACCAACCGCAAGCCCTACGCGGCGGTCTCCGAGATCCTGCGCCAGGGGCAGAAGGACTTCATCGTCTATGCCGGCCCCGGCGGCGGCGAGGTCGATATGCTCATCGGCGAGGGCCGCGTGGCGGCGTACATCAACTGCTACACTGCAAACTCCGGCTACACCAACGTTTCCCGCCGCTTCCGCGCGTTCATCGAGCAGGGCAAGCTCACCTATGAGGACTATTCCCAGGACGTGCTGATGCTCATGCTGCACGCCTCCTCTCTCGGCCTTCCGTTCCTGCCGGTGCGCCTGATGCAGGGCAGCGGCCTGATGAAGTTCTGGGGCATCAGCGAGGAAAAGCGCGCGGCCATGCCCAAGATGGACGCGCTCAAGTGTGTTGAGATCGAGAACCCGATGGTCAAGGGCCAGAAGGTCGTGGCAGTTCCCGTGCCGAAGATCGACACCGCGCTCATCCACGTTCAGCAGGCCTCGCCGGACGGCACCTGCATCATCTGCGGCGATGAGTTCCACGACATCGATATCGCGGTCGCCGCGCGCAAGACCATCGTGACCTGCGAGGAGATCGTCTCCAACGAGTACATCCGCCGCGACCCCACCAAGACCCGCATCTTCGGCGAGTGCGTGCAGGCGGTCGTGAAGGCGCCCTACGGCGCATGGCCCGCCCAGTGCTACGACTACTATGACGACGACGACGCGGCGCTGAAGGAATACGACAAGGCCTCGAAGTATCAGGATGCCGAGGATGCCGTCAAGCAGCTGGAAAAGGCTGCCGCCAAGGCCGCCAAGGCGCTCGAGAAGGCGCCCGAGGACGAGAAGCTCAAGCTGGCCGCCGAGACCGCGCAGAAGGCCTATGAGCTTGCTGCCAGCGGCGAAAAGGTGCCTGAGACCTTCAAGGACTTCCTTGACAAGTGGGTCTACAGCTGCGCCGACCAGGCCGCGCTGCTCGACAAGATCGGCGGCAGCCGCCTGATGCGCCTGAAGAACGAGCCGCACCTCGGCTATTCCACTACACACTAAGGGTTTGGGAGGCTAAAAAGAAAATGTCTGATTACACGAAATATACCAAGCAGGAAATGCAGGCTTATGCCATCGCAAAGAGCATCAAGGAAAATCAGATCGTTATCGTCGGCACGGGCCTGCCGCTGATCGGCGCGTCCCTTGCCAAGCGCGCGGTCTGCCCCAGCTGCCACCCCATCGTCGAGTCGGGCCTTATGGACTGCGACCCCGTTGAGGTCCCCCGCTCCGTGGGCGACAACCGCTTCATGGCGCACTGCGCCGTGCAGTGGCCGAACATCCGCTTTGTCGGCTTTGAGGCCAACGAGTGGCTGCACGACGAGGACCGTCTCGTCGCCTTCATCGGCGGCGCGCAGATCGACCCCTACGGCAACGTGAACTCCACGTGCATTTTCGGCAAGGGCGACTATCTCCAGCCCACGACGCGCTTCACCGGCTCCGGCGGCGCGAACGGCATCGCCACCTACTGCAACACCATCATCATGATGCAGCACCAGAAGCGCCGCTTCATGGATCACGTGGACTACATCACCTCCTGCGGCTGGATGGACGGCCCCGGCGGACGCGAGCGCGCAGGCCTGCCCGGCAACCGCGGCCCGCAGATGGTCGTGACCGATCTCGGCATCATGAAGTTTGATGACGAGACCAAGCGCATGTACCTCGCCTACTACTATCCGTTCTCCAGCCCCGAGATGGTGCAGGAGAACACCGGCTTCGAGATCGACGTGTCCCGCGCGGAGCTGATGGAGGGTCCCGATCCCGAGATCATCCGCCTCATCCGTGAGGAGATCGACCCCGGCCAGGCGTTCATCAAGGTCCCGAAGGAAAAGTAATTCAGTCAATTCAATAAGAAGGAGATACAAACATGAGCGAATATTCCATGCCCTCTTATTTCCAGACCATGCCGGTCATCGGCAAGGAGCTTGCCTCGTTCAACGAGGACAACGCCGCCGAGATCCAGCAGGTAGAGCAGGAGATCCATGAGATCCGCGAGGCCGCGCTGGAAGCGGGCCGCAGCACCGAGTCCCTGAACGAATCCGGCCAGTGGACGGCGATGCAGCGCATCATGGAGCTGGTTGACGAAGGCACCTGGTGCCCCCTCAACAGCCTCTACAATCCCGAGGACAACAAGAACGGCAGCGTCGGCATCGTCAAGGGCCTCGGCCGCATCGACGGCAAGTGGGCCGTCATCATCGCCAGCGACAACAAGAAGCTCGCCGGCGCGTGGGTCCCCGGCCAGGCCGACAGCCTGCTGCGCGGCAGCGACACGGCCAAGCGCCTGCGCATCCCCCTCGTTTACGTGCTGAACTGCTCCGGCGT
>DHMW01000068.1:0-4003 GCA_002405995.1 Oscillospiraceae bacterium UBA4632 | reverse complement strand
CCCCGACCATCCTGATCGCGCATGAGGACGCCAATATGGCCGTCGGCGGCGCGGGCATCGTGGGCGGCATGAACCCCAAGGGCTATGTCGATAAGGAGGCTGCCGATGCGCTCATCCAGGCGCAGAAGAACCTCAAGAGCGATATCCCGGGCACCGTGTCCATCCACTACGGCGAGACCGGCTTCTTCCGCGAGGTCTACGCCGATGAAGAGGGCGTGCTGGCGGGCATCCGCAAGTACATCGACATGCTGCCGGCCTACGACCCCGAGTTCTTCCGCGTGGATGATCCCAAGGAGCCGCTGTTCGACGCGAACGACCTCTACAGCATCGTGCCGTTCAACCAGAAGCGCTCCTACGACATGGTCGAGGTCATGGCGCGTCTGTTCGACGGGTCTGAGTTCATGGAATACAAGCACGGCTACGGCCCCGAGATGATCACCGGCCTTGCCAAGATCGACGGCCTGCTCGTCGGCGTCGTCGCCAACTATCAGGGCATGCTGATGAACTATCCCGAGTACAAGATGGCGACCTACGGCTCCGCCATGGGCGTGGGCGGCAAGCTCTACCGCCAGGGCCTCATCAAGATGAACGAGTTCGTCACCCTCTGCGCCCGCGACCGCATCCCGATGCTGTGGATCCAGGATACCACCGGTATCGACGTCGGCAACGACGCCGAGCGCGCGGAGCTGCTTGGCCTTGGCCAGAGCCTGATCTACTCCATCCAGTCCAGCAAGCTGCCGATGATGGAGATCACGCTGCGCAAGGGCACTGCCGCGGCACACTACGTCCTCGGCGGCCCGCAGGGCAACGACAACAATGCCTTCTCCATCGGCACCGCCACCACCGAGATCTACGTCATGCACGGCGAGACCGCCGCGGCGGCCATGTATGCCCGCCGCCTGGTGAAGGAAGAAAAGGCCGGCGAGGATCTGCAGCCGACCATCGACAAGATGAACGCGCTGATCCAGGACTATGCCAAGAAGTCCAGCCCGAAGTTCTGCGCCAAGGCGGGCCTGACGGACGAGATCGTCGATATGAACGATATGCGCCCCTACATCCAGGCGTTTGCCAACGCGTGCTACCAGAACCCCGAGAGCATCTGCCCGTTCCACCAGATGCTGCTGCCGCGCGTGATCCGCGACTACAACGCGCTGAACGCTTAATGACACAACGACCCCGCACGCGGCGCCAGCCGCGTGCGGGAGCTGCGAGGCTTAGCTTACTATGAGCATTTATACCATGGGCATCGACGTGGGCTCCACCGCGTCGAAGTGCGTGATCCTGAAGGACGGCAGCGAGATCGCCGCAAAGTCCCTTGTCGCCGTCGGCACGGGCACGTCCGGCCCCGCGCGTGCGATCGCGCAGGTGCTGGAAAACGCGGGCATGACGCGCGGGCAGATGGACTTCGTCCTGGCCACGGGCTACGGGCGCAACAGTCTCGACGGGCTTGCCGACATGCAGATGAGCGAGCTTTCCTGCCATGCCAGGGGCGCGGCGTTCCTGTTTCCGAACGTCCACACGGTGGTCGATATCGGCGGGCAGGACGTGAAGGTCATCGAGATCGAAAACGGTCAGATGCGCAACTTTGTGATGAACGACAAGTGCGCGGCGGGCACGGGGCGGTTTCTTGACGTGATGGCGCGCGTGCTGGAGGTGAAGGTCGAGGATCTGGGCGACCTGGGCGACAGATCGACCAAGGAGGTCGGCATCAGCTCGACCTGCACGGTGTTCGCCGAGAGCGAGGTCATCTCGCAGCTCGCCATGGGCACCGACAAGTGCGACATCATCCACGGCATCCACAAGTCCGTGGCGGGCCGCGTCTCAGGCCTCTGCCACCGCATCGGCGTGCGCGACGACGTGGTGATGACCGGCGGCGTGGCGCAGAACCACGGCATCGTGAAGGCGCTGGAGGAGCAGCTCGGCCACAAAATATACACCACGCCCCTGACGCAGTACAACGGCGCGCTCGGCGCGGCGCTGTTTGCGTACCAGAAGGCGCTGAAAAATCAGCAGCAATCAGAATAACATTTTTTCGATAAGCATTAGGAGGAATCAAACATGGCGAAACAAGTCAGTCCCGGCGTGCTTGCCCTGCGCAAGGTCGTCGATGACGTCTATGCCGACGCCCGCGAAGCGAAGAAGCAGGGCAAGCTGGTCGGTTGGTCCAGCTCCAAGTTCCCCTGCGAGCTTGCTGAGGCCTTTGACCTCAACGTAATGTATCCGGAGAATCAGGCAGCCGGTATCGCCGCCCAGCGCGACGGCGAGATCATGTGCCAGGCCGCCGAGGATCTCGGCTTCGACAACGATATCTGCGGCTATGCCCGCATTTCTCTGGCTTATGCCGCCGGCAAGCGCGCAAGCCGCAAGTTCGACCCCGAGACGCTCGAATTCATCATCGACCCCAACAGCGGCAAGCCCCTCAAGGACGAAAACGGCAAGGTCGTCATCGATCCTGAGACCGGCAAGCCCAAGAAGGATCCCAAGACGCAGGTCCCCTACACGGTCCTTGACGATATCCACGAGATCGAGGCGCTGCCCGAGACCACCGAGAAGGAGATCGCCTACAAGAACTTCCGCCGCGAGGCCATCAAGCCCTACAAGCAGATGCGCATCCCCCAGCCGGACTTCGTCCTGTGCTGCAACAACATCTGCAACTGCATGACCAAGTGGTATGAGAATATCGCCCGTATGTGCAACATCCCGCTCATCATGGTCGATATCCCCTACAACAACACCGTGGAGGTCAGCGATTCCGCCGTCAAGTACGTCCGCGCCCAGTTCGACAATGCAATCCATGAGCTTGAAAAGCTCACCGGCAAGAAGTTCGACGAGGAGAAGTTCGAGCTTGCCTGCAAGCACGCCAACCGCACCGCGCAGAACTGGCTGAAGGTCTGCGACTTCCTGCAGTACAAGCCCGCGCCGATGAGCGGCTTCGACCTGTTCAACCACATGGCCGACGTCGTCACCGCCCGCGGCAAGGAAGCGGCCGCCGACGCGTTTGAGCTGCTCTCTCAGGACCTGCAGAAGAACATCGAGGAAGGCACCTCCACGCTGCCCTTCCCCGAGCAGTACCGCGTCATGTTCGAGGGCATCCCCTGCTGGCCGAAGCTCCCGAACCTGTTCAAGCCTCTCAAGGAAAACGGCATCAACGTCACCGCCGTCGTGTACGCGCCTGCCTTCGGCTTTGTCTACAACAACATGGACGAGATGGCCCGCGCCTATTACAAGGCGCCCAACTCCGTCTGCATCGAGCAGGGCGTTGCCTGGCGCGAGGGCATCTGCCGCGACAACAAGGTCGATGGCGTGCTCGTCCACTACAACCGCTCCTGCAAGCCCTGGTCCGGCTACATGGCCGAGATGCAGCGCCGCTTCACCGCCGACCTCGGCGTGCCCTGCGCCGGCTTCGACGGCGACCAGGCTGACCCGCGCAACTTCAACGAAGCGCAGTACACCACGCGTGTGCAGGGTCTGGTCGAGGCGATGGAAGCCAACAAGAAAGACTAAGGAGGCGCGAAAAAATGAGTATCGAAGCTATCGTGAAGGAATTTTCCGCCATTGCTGCAAATCCCAAGGCGCAGCTCAAGTCCTGTAAAGATGCGGGGAAGAAGTGCATCGGCGTGATGCCTTATTACGCCCCCGAGGAGCTGGTCTATGCCGCCGGCATGATGCCGTTCGGCATGTGGGGCAGCAACAGCAAGACCGAGCAGCGTTCCAAGGAGTACTGCGCGACCTTCTATTGCACCATTGCCCAGCTCGACCTCGAGATGCTGCTCGACGGCACGATGGATCTGCTGGACGGCGTCATCACCCCGACCATCTGCGACACGCTGCGCCCCATGAGCCAGAACATCCGCGTCGCCATGAGCGAGAAGCTGCCCTGCATCTTCCTCGCCCATCCCCAGAACCGCTTCGCCGACTGGGGCAAGCAGTTCTGCCTCGATCAGTACAACGACGTCAAGGCCGGTCTTGAAAAGATCGCCGGTCACGAGATCAAGAGCGAGGA
>DHMW01000104.1:2312-3404 GCA_002405995.1 Oscillospiraceae bacterium UBA4632 | reverse complement strand
CTTGACATTACCGCTCATATCTTGTATGATAGGCAGGTCCGCGAGTGGGAGTATCCTGCCCAAACGCGCACAAAACTGCGATGAACCGGGAGATTGCTCAGCTTGTTCTGAGGTAACTTCCGGGGAGTATGTCCGAGAATCGGGCGGCTGAGATGAGTATCTGTACGTTGCGTAGATCGCTGCGCCATGTGTGGACCGGCCGTTTATTCGTGCCGGTTTTCTTATGAGCCGGAATGATACGCACGGATAAGCGTATAAGAAAAAATCTCACCGTACGGCTTCGACAACCAGTGAAAAAACCGTACAACAATGAAGGAGAAACCGAAAATGGCAAAAGAAATGATTCGCATTCGCCTCAAGGCCTATGACCATCAGGTCATCGACCAGAGCGCAGAGAAGATCGTCGAGACCGCCAAGCGCACCGGCGCGACCGTCTCCGGCCCCATCCCTCTGCCCACCAAGAAGGAGATCGTCACCATCCTGCGCGCTGTTCATAAGTATAAGGATTCCCGTGAGCAGTTCGAGCGCCGCACCCACAAGCGCCTGATCGACATCACCAACTCCACCCCCAAGACCGTTGAGGCTCTGATGGGGCTTGAGCTTCCCGCCGGCGTGGAGATCGAGATCAAGCTGTAAGAAAGCCTCGCAGAGTTTCGCGTCCGCAGACGCGAAATAAAGTGAGATCGTTTTTCTGACGACATGCGCGTCAGAAAAACACCACTCAGCTTGCAAGTGTGCGAACGAAGTGAGTGCATGCAGCAAGCTGTAAACCCTCTCAAAAACGACGCCGTCGTTTTTGAAGCAAATTTTGTTGCTCTACCCAATCGTTCATCGACTTGCGTGAGATGAACGGGGTCATGTCGGCAGAGCAATGCGGCGCCGCCGCAACTAAGCCGACCAATAACCTATAGGAGGATCATACATGAAAGCAATCATCGGCAAAAAAGTTGGCATGTCTCAGATCTTCGACGAAAACGGCCACGTGATCCCGGTCACCGTGATCGAAGCGGGCCCCTGTGTCGTCACCCAGAAGAAGACCACCGAGAAGGATGGTTATGAGGCAGTCCAGCTGGGCTATGAGGACGTTGCTGA
>DHMW01000104.1:1781-2182 GCA_002405995.1 Oscillospiraceae bacterium UBA4632 | reverse complement strand
TTCGCCCTCGACAACGGCAGCGAGCTGGAGCTCGGCGCCGTCATCAAGGCGGATATGTTCAAGGTCGGCGATTTCGTTGACGTGACCGGCACCAGCAAGGGCCACGGCTACGAGGGCGTCGTCAAGCGCTGCGGCTTTGCCATCCAGCGCAAGAGCCACGGCGGCGGCCCCGTCCACCGTCATGTTGGTTCCCGCGGCTCGGGCACCGATCCCAGCCGTATCTTCAAGGGCACCGGCGGCCCCGGCCAGATGGGCGGCGAGACCGTCACCATCCAGAACCTCGAAGTCGTCAAGGTCGATCCCGAGCTCAATATGCTCGTCGTCCGCGGCGCGATCCCCGGCCCCAAGTACAGCCTTGTCACTGTGAAGAACACCGTCAAGGTCCACAAGGTCAAGCAGGC
>DHMW01000104.1:1344-1716 GCA_002405995.1 Oscillospiraceae bacterium UBA4632 | reverse complement strand
GCCGGCATCAGCAGCAACCCGCAGAAGGCTTCCGGCCGCAACCCGCAGAAGGCTTCCGCCAGAACGAAATAAGGAAAGGAGTGCTTAAAGAATGTCTACGATTAAAGTTGTCAGCATGACCGGCGCTGAAGTCGGTACCGTGGAGCTGAACGACGCGATCTTCGGCATCGAGCCGAACATGAGCGTTGTCCACGAAGTCGTGAAGAATCACCTGGCCAACTGCCGTCAGGGCACCCAGAGCGCTCTGACCCGTGCTGAGGTTTCCGGCGGCGGCCGCAAGCCGTGGCGCCAGAAGGGCACCGGCCGCGCCCGTCAGGGCAGCACCCGCTCCCCGCAGTGGACGCACGGCGGCATCGCGTTTGCCCCCAAGCC
>DHMW01000104.1:0-1207 GCA_002405995.1 Oscillospiraceae bacterium UBA4632 | reverse complement strand
CAGGATGGCGAGATCGTCGTCGTCGACAAGATCGCGATGGACGAGATCAAGACCAAGAGCTTCAAGAGCTTCCTGACCGCCGTCAACGCGGAAGGCAAGTCCGTCGTCGTGACCCCCGAGGTCAACGACATCGTCGTCAAGAGCGCCCGCAACATTCCGGGCGTCGTCACCAGCCCTGCAAAGCTCATCAACGTCTATGACCTGCTCAACGCCAAGACTCTGGTCATCGACAAGGATGCCCTCGCAGTGATCGAGGAGGTGTTCGCATAATGGCTAACGTTTACGATATCGTCATTCGTCCGATCATTACCGAACGCTCCATGGCCTCCGTCGCAGACAAGAAGTATGTCTTCGAGGTCGCCAAGGATGCCGGCAAGATCGAGATCAAGAACGCGGTCGAGCAGATCTTCGGCGTCAAGGTCGCCAAGGTCAACACGATCAACGTTTCCGGCAAGGCCAAGCGCATGGGCGCGGGCCGTCCCGGTACCACCCGCAGCTGGAAGAAGGCTTACGTTCAGCTGACGGCAGATTCCAAGACCATCGAGATGTTCGAGGGCATGGTGTAAGGAGGAGAATGAACAATGGCTATCAAGACTTATAAGCCCACTACCCCCTCCCGCCGTCACATGACCGTGTCCGCCTTCGAGGGGATCGACAAGAAGGCCAAGCCCGAGCGCAAGCTGACCGAGGTTCTCAAGAAGAACGCGGGCCGCAACAGCTATGGCCGCATCACCGTCCGCCATCACGGCGGCGGCAACAAGCAGAAGTACCGCATCATCGACTTCAAGCGTGACAAGACCGATATGTTCGCGACCGTCCTGCGCCTGGAGTACGACCCCAACCGCAGCGCCTACATCGCTCTCGTCGAGTACGAGGACGGCGAGCGCCGCTATGTGATCGCTCCCGTCGGCCTCGCCGCCGGTGACAAGATCATTTCCTCCGCTTCCGCCGACATCAAGCCGGGCAACTGCCTGCCCATCGCCAACATCCCTGTCGGTACGGTCATCCACAACATCGAGATGCACCCCGGCAAGGGCGCCCAGCTCGTCCGCTCCGCCGGCGCTGCCGCGCAGCTGATGGCGAAGGAGAATGGCGACGCTCAGATCCGTATGCCCTCCGGTGAAGTGCGCATCGTCCGCACCAACTGCACCGCCTGCATCGGTCAGGTCGGCAATCTCGACCATGAGAACGTTCAGATCGGTAAGGC
>DHMW01000003.1:18080-27692 GCA_002405995.1 Oscillospiraceae bacterium UBA4632 | reverse complement strand
CGCGATACCTCGCTGCCGCGCAGCGCTTCTTTTTCCTCGTCGGTCAGGGCGCGGACGTTCACCCCCGCCTGGCGGGAGGCCTCCTCCGTCCGCTCCCGCTGGCGGTCCATTTCGCCGCTCAGCTCGTCCTGCGACAGCCGCAGCGACATGCCCAGCGCGCGGAGATTGTTGCGCTGCCAGCAGCAAATGCCGCCGATCACGGCGGCGAGCGCCAGCAGCACGCATAAAAAGCGTTTCTTTCGGCTCATCGGTCTGTTCCTCCTTCGGGGCGGGTGCTGCTGCCAGTATAGCAGGAAAGCGCCGCCGGTGCAAGCGAAACCGCGCGCGGCGGATGTTTGCAGGCCGCATCCGCCGCGAAAATTCTAAAAGGATATCCAAAATTCCCCTTGTTTTTTGGATATGGGTGCGGTATAGTAATAGTGAATCAAAGCCGGTAAATGGCTGCCGGCTGAATTTGCTGCGCGCATACGCCGCTTCGGCGGCGCAGCGCCGTCTGATATCTTTTGTGTATGAGGGGGAGTTCAGAATGAACCACTGGACGAACGGAACGCGATGGTTATCCCTTGCTCTGGCGCTGACCATGGTGCTTTCCCTGCTGTGCGTGTCTGCGTCGGCGACGACGCTGGACGAGGCGAGGAAGTCTCTTGCCAACGTCGTGATCACGCAGGAATACGGCACGAAGCAGAATAATACCGCGGTAAAGAACAACGCCGTGCACGACTACCGCACCGACGGCAGCGACGTTTTCATCACCTACAAAGCAACGCTGAACATGACGGACACTATGGCGACGTATTTGCAGGCGCGGCAGACGCAGCTCTACGATGCGCAGTTCCATGTCAACATGAACGTCGAGCTGGACTGGCTGGACTGGACGGCGACGGGCGACAAGCTGACCTTCACCTTCAAGAGCACCTTCCTCAAGCCCAAGCAGCCCGACCGTGCGACCGACAGCGACTACAGCTTCAAGCTGGAGAAGCACGAAGGCAATTACTTCACCTATACCATCACCGCCAGCAAGGTGTGGATCCAGCAGAACTGGAAAGCCGGTCAGTCCTTCTCCGTCCCGATGGAGTTGATCTACTACTACGATGGTACGACCGCCTACGGCTTCGATAACGTCCCTGACGAAGCGAAAGCGAAAGGCGTATCCGCGATGTTCTGGAACTATGACAAGACCGACTGGATGGCTGGCATCACGCTCGAGCTTGCCAGCCTCAAGGTCAACGCCCAAAAGGCCGCGACGATTACGACCAGCTTCAGCAAGACCATCAAGGCGTCCGGCACGGTGGACGGCCGCTTCTCCTACATCAAGGTCGATGTTCCGACGGACATCGCCAACGCCAAGAGCCTTGCCGCAGCAAGCGACAAGGCTGCGGGCAAGGACTGGACCAGCACGCTGGCCTTCGGCAACGAAAACGACATCAAGGAGTGGAAGTCCAACGAGGTCACCGTGACGCTCAAGTACAGCAGCGGCGGCACGACCATCGACCCCACGCCCACCCCCGGCGGCGACAAGGAGCCGTCCGACCTGAACATCACCGACCACTTCGCCTACATCATCGGCTATCCCGACGGTGAGGTCAAGCCCACCGGCAACGTCACCCGCGCCGAGGTCGCCACCATCTTCTTCCGCATGCTCAAGGACGAGGCGCGCAACAAGTACTGGTGCACGACCAACCGCTACAGCGACGTGAACAGCAACAACTGGTTCAACAACGCCGTCTCCACCCTCTCCAACATGGGCATTATCGACGGCTATCCCGACGGCTCGTTCCGTCCCAACGCCGGTATCACCCGCGCCGAGTTCGCCAAGATCGCCGTCAGCTTCTTCAAGGACTACGTCGGCGAGACCATCGGCGACCGCTTCACCGATATCAGCGGCAAGTGGTACACCACCTACATCAACCTCGCCGCCGAGCTGGCGATCGTCAACGGCTATCCCGACGGCACGTTCCGCCCCGATAACAAGATCACCCGCGCCGAGGCGATGCAGATCGTGAACAACACCCTGCGCCGCACCCCGCACAAGGACCACCTCCTGCCCGAGAGCAGCATGAACATGTGGCCCGATAACCCGCGCACCGCGTGGTACTACGCCGCCGTTCAGGAGGCGACGAACTCGCACGAATATCAGCGCGCAAGCGTCAAGGATTATGAGCAGTGGCTCGCCAAGCTGCCCGAGCGCGACTGGGCTGCCTTCGAGCGCGCATGGTCCGACGCCAATTCCGCCCCCAACCCGGGCGAGGTGGTCGATGGCAGCAACAGCTACCTTGACCGCGATTGATAGAAAAGGAGAGAGCAGATCATGAAGAAAAAATTTCTCGGCAAACTGCTGACGATGCTGCTTGTCGTCTCCATGGTGCTCACGCTGCTGCCGACCTCCGCGCTGGCGGCGTGGGGCAGCTGGGACGGCTGGTACTGGAGCGGCTGGAGCGATTTTCTGAACTGGGGCTCCGGCGCGCAGGACGACGCGCAGGACGATGCGCAGGATAACGGCCTGGCCGGCCTGACCGCGGACGGCGCTGTGCAGGCGGACACGGTGGACAACAGTGAGTTTCTGCGCATTTTCCACCTCGACTGCGGCAGAAAGTATTTTACTGTTGACCAGATCAATGCCATTATTGATCAGCTTGCGGCAAATCATTATACGCATATCGAGCTGGCGTTCGGCAACGACGGCCTGCGCTTCCTGCTGGACGATATGTCCGTGACCGTCGGTGAGAAGGAATATTCCAGCGACGCCGTTACGGCAGCGATCAAATATGGCAATACAACTGAATTCGACAAAGAGCAGAAGTATCTGTCTGCTTCAAGCGGCGAGCTGTCGGAATCTGACATGGGTCTGATTTTCCAGCACGCCAACGAAAAAGGTATTCAGATCATTCCGATGATGGATGTTCCGGGTCATATGAATGCGGTCATTCAGGCAATGGATAAACTCGGTATCACCGGAAGCACAGATAAAGTATACTACAGGTGCAATAACAAAGGACGCTCTTTTAACCCGACGGATACAACTAAAGTTGATTTCGTGAAAGCGTTAATGGCAAAGTACATTGCGTATTTTAGCGGGAAGAACTGCAAGTATTTTAATATTGCGGGCGATGAATGCGGTTTCGAACAAATGGATGGGACCACATATAATGCATTCATCTCTTTGATGAACGATCTGAATGCCAGCATTAAAGGTGCCGGTATGACGACAATGATGTTCAATGACGGTGTGTACAATACGCATATTAATGCTGACAGCTACGAGAATAAATTCGACACCGACATTATTATCTGTTATTGGACTGCTGGTGAACACTATGCAACATCCTCAGAATTGGCACAAAGTTTCAACCTGATTAATACCTATGGGCATTGGTACTATGTCGCAGGTAACACAACAAGTAACTGGGGCGGTTACCAATATGCGCTGAGTCATATGTCGCAGAATGGCTGTACGGCTTGCGATGGCGGCGCGACGGCGAACACTGGCTGCATGCTGGCATACTGGTGTGATGATCCGAGTGTTAACTATGATAATGCCGAAGCAGCGCGGGTTGCTACGTATATCCAGACTCTGGCGAAAAACAACTCCGACTATTTCAAGGCTTCGTCCACCCCGGTGCAGCCGGAAGGGCTTACGCTCTCGTTCGGCAGTACGAGCCTTGCGGTCGGTGGTAAGACTACCGTGACCGCCAGCAAGGGTGTTGCCACGTGGGAGAGCAGCAACGAAACGGTTGCAAAGATCAAAGCTTCGACTGACAAAGCAACAGATGCGACCCTGTACGCCGCAAGCGAAGGCACTGCCACCATCACGGCGACCGCTGCGGACGGCGAAACTGCCAGCGTGGACGTGACGGTGACCGCGCAGTCCGCGGCAGACAAAACGGAAGAATTTACCATCACTGTCGGCGCGACAAGGACCTTTACGCAGTCCGGCGATGTGACCAGTCAGGTTGGCGCGTTTAACCCCAATAATGGCGTTGCAACGGTCAAAACGAGTTACGCACCTGGCAGCGGCACCAGGGAGCTTGTCGAGGTCACCACTGTGGACGATCTTACGGACGGCCAATATCTGATCGCGACCAGCAGGGGGGACAAAACGCTTACCGGCACTGTTATAAATAATCGGGATACTGACAACAGTAATCGTTTGCAGATCAACGGAGACGCAGGGTTTAATAATAAAAACCTGTGGACGATCACGAAGCAGAGCAACGGCACCTATACCGTGCAGCAAGCTGGAGAATATCTTACGATCGGCAATGGTACGGCGAGTACGAGCAGCACCAGCGAAAAACTGACCTTAAACACTTGCTCCGGCAGCGGCTGGGAGAATCGCAGTTATGTCAGTTGGTCCGGCTGGGATATCAGCCTGAATAACTATTACCTGAATCAGTACGGCGGAGAGTACAGCAGTTACGCTGCGGGCTATAAAGCCGATAACGCCGATGGCGGCAGCGATCGGGGCAGCTGCTGGAAGATCTACAAGATCTCCAGCGGCGAGCCGCAGACGACGATCACCTTCACCGGCACCACGCCGGGCACGACAGAGATCAAAATCGGCGATACGCTCTATAAGATCACCGTCGAGAAGGAAGACCTGAGCAACGCGCCTGATTTGCACGTCCAGCTCTGGATCACAAATACCCACATTGAGTATAATAGTACTAAAACAACTGCCTACTTCGGTAATAGACAAGCGCAGTATGTTACTATTGGGGCAACCGAAGAACTGAATACTGACAAGGGCGTCCTTCTTTCCGCGTGTGTGCCGCAGGTCGTTGAAAACTGCTATGAATACGACGGTACCTATTGGAGCACGCGCAGTAATAGCAATAACTCAACCGACGGCCCTCATACGTTTAAGCTGTATAAGGGCACGTTGTTAAGCGCTGATAATGTGCAGCAGGTTTGGCAGGATGACCGCTTCTACAGCGGAACGGATTTCCAGTATATTCGCTACCTTGGAGGCAGATGGTGGATTTCCAACGACCAGTTGAACTGGACGGAGATTACTGACACCGATGGCGGCGCAACAAAGAGTACCTACTCCCAGCAGATCGTTGCATATTACCTGAGACAGACCGATGTTACCAAAGAAGTCACCACTTATGTGAAGGACTGGGGCTATCGGACAGCGACGAATCCTATTCAAACAAAAGGTGATGGTCAGGTTGCGCTGACAATCGCGGTTGTATATCCCGACGGTACGGTGTCTCCTTCGGAAAGCAGCATGTATGCGGATTCGACCGTCATTCGAAATTTCAAATCCAGCGACTTCGACCTTGGTTTGATTCTTCCAGAGAACAACTCCAACTATAATATCAAGAAGATCACCGTCACCGATGGTAAACGCGACAAGTCCAACCCGGTACTTTACTGGACCTCGTCGGATTCGATCACTTGGGAAAAGGTGAAGAACGAGGCGGGCAACGAGTGGTATGATGAGGCAACGGTTTGGTCGGAGTCTTATTCTACCGCCCCTGCGGTGTACGGACACGAGGAAGATATCACTTGGACAGCAAAGGATACCGCAAAGCTCGTCCTGATTTACCTTGAAGCTGTCAAAAAGGACGAAAATCTGAATCTTGTCTATCGGAACGACGCTGACAACTGTGATATTAAGTCAAGCCAGATCTCGGTGAGCTACACGGCGGGCGGAACACTGCCGACATATCTAACGGCATTGATGCAGAAGTCGGAAGTCAAAACTGGACAGTTTACGCTGGACGATGACGCTTATGTTGTCAACAGCAGCAACAAGGAACAGAAAATCAATAAGGACATTACGATTGTTCCGGATATTGACG
This sequence comes from Oscillospiraceae bacterium UBA4632, assembly GCA_002405995.1. Lineage (GTDB taxonomy): Bacteria > Bacillota > Clostridia > Oscillospirales > Oscillospiraceae > Hominicoprocola. The sequence continues at coordinate 21,885 of DHMW01000003.1, read as the reverse complement.
CCAAATACAGAAGCGGCGTATATCAGTATGTTGGTGCTGAGATTTCCAACGATGGCAAGACGCTTACGCTCCATTACAATCTGAATTCCGATAAGCTGGAGCACACCTATATCCTTGACTTCGGCCTGCCGCTCGAGATCCCGCTGAGCGACCTTGTCGATGCCGGAAATGTTAGCGATGTGGATACCGTCCTTGTCGGCGGCCAAGACCTCTCGACCACTATAGTTACCACAGCGCACGGCAAGCTGAGTTACAGCAAAGAGACGCAAAAGATCACTTTCCAGCTTGAAAAGCCGTTTGACACCCAAAATGCGCTTACAGGAACCTTTAATATCAAGTATAAAAGTGCGGTTGGCGGTGCAACGTCCAAGGACATCACCATCGGTGTCCTCCCCGCCTCCAACGTCCTGTACGAGGAGAACTTCCTGACGCAGGGCAGCGAGGCGAGCACCGGCAGCGTCACACGCTATGAGTGGACTGAAACCCCGTTTGACGCGACCAAGGTGCAGCAGACCCAGAAGGTCACAACGGATGAAAGTCTGCTGAAAGGCTACAAGGTCTTTGGCTATGATGATGCCTACGTTGGCACGGAGCAGAGTCCTGTCACCGGTCAGCTCGGCGCGTGGTCGGTCAGCAACCTTTCTGCCACGACAATGACTGACGCACTGACCACCAGCTTCTACGGCAATGCCTTTGACCTCATCGGTAGCTGCGGTTCTGATACCGGCCGCGTGATGGTTCTGTTTACCAAGAGTGGTGAGGGAAAGCCCTGCAAGGGTGTGATCGTCGATACCCGTTTCAGCGACAGCTCTATTGCGGATACGCTCTATCAGGTGCCCTGGGCGCATGTTGAACTGGGTGAAGATGCCGTGTACAGCGTTGAGATTTATGCTTCCGGCAGTAAGGGTACTTCCAGCGTTGCCACGCGGAGCGTGAGAGCTTACAGTTATGCTGCAAACAATGACGCTTTTGAATCTGTCCTTGCCTCTCATGGCCTGACCATGGCGGATGTGGAGTATATCAACACGTCTGCCGCGGACAGCATCGCGGTTCCCACTGCCAGACGCTCTGCCGCCGCGTCCACGAACGGCATTGCGGCCTACGCCGCAACGGATACTGCAACCACAGTCGAGCACAAAGCCGGTACGCACGTTGAGATCGATGGCTTCCGCGTCTACCGCAGCAGCGAGAATAATACCAATTATCCGACTGCGGAACAGAACGTGACGTACGTCAATATCCTCGATGCAGTTGATCGCCAATTTGTTGCCTATACTGAAAGCGAAGGCTCTTATACTGCAACTGTAGAAACATATGAAGCTAATGGTGGTCCGCAAAACGAGATTTATCTCGGCAATAAGCAGTACATAATCTTCGCCCTTGATGGTGTGACAGAAGCTAACAAACAGATTCAGGTCAGTTTACGAGCCGTCAATGGGACAACTGCCTGGAATCAGCAAAAGATCGAGTCGAATACAGAAATGTATTACAACTTAGCTTCGGTGAAGCTTGAGACGGGTGAAGTTGTGTACGCTATTGCCAACACATCGTCTGATCTCCTTGCTGTCGGCAATCTCAAGCTGCCTGTGGGAGTCACCGTGAAGGGAGCGAGTCAGCTGTCTGAGCAGACACTTCTTGCAGCTTATCAGATGGTGCAGAAAGCGCCGGTCGATCCCGAGCCGGAGCAGCCGACGGTCTTTGCGCCGGAGTACCTCGATGCGTCCGTCAGCACCATCCGCTTCTTCCGCAATAAGCTCGTCACGCTGACGGTCAGCGCGTCCGCCGATGTGGCAAAGCTGACGGTCAACGGCAGGGAGCTGCGTCCCACCAACGGCTGGCTGGTCAGAATGGGCTGGAGCGACACCTACACCTATGTCCTGACCGACACCGTGAAGAAGAACGACAGTAAGACCTACGAGATCGTTGCCTTTGATGCCGGCGGCGTTTCCAGCGCGGCAAAGACGGTCAGCGCTGACTGAGAAAGGAGAGAACGAACATGAAACACTATCAGAAACCCGCCATGCTGGTGCTCTCCCTTTCTGCGAATGACATGCTGTGTGGTGATTGCAATGTTAAGACCAGAGACACTGAGGATCCTTTTATCCAAAAGCTGGCAGGGATCTATGGAGCAGAAGGAGATGTTCCGAATGTTCTTGACCCTGGTGACAACGTGTTCGGTACTGATGAAAATGGCTGCGGCACTGTGATTGATACATACTGCAAATACGGTCCGAACGGTCAGATCATTTTCACCTCGTAATCCCCGCTAACATTTCGCATTCCCAAAGCGCCCATGCCCCTGCGGGCGTGGGCGCTTTCCTCTGCGCATAAGGAGGAACACAACATGGACTATTACTATGACTTCTGCGGCGTCCGCTTCCGCATTTCGGCGGAGCTTCCCATGTGGGAGGACGCACAGGTCGAACAATTCCATACCTCGCCCTGCGCGCCGGAGGTGACGATCGACGTTTCCTCCGCGCAGGTGCTGCCCGCGCCCGCAGGCGAGCTTCTGGGCCGCCGGGGCGAAAAGCGCATCTGGCGCGATGGGCAGACCGTCACGCGGCAGACGCAGGACGTATTCCGCAGCTTCCCGCACCTCTCCGCCTCCTACGAGCTGGGGCGGGCGGACGCGGTGCGCGCGCTCGCGCGCGCGGACTGCTGGCGCTGGGCGACGCGCTCGTCGTTCTTCTGGCCGGGCGTTTCGCTGCCGCAGCTGCTGCTGCCGCAGCGCTGCCTGGTGTTCCACGCCGCCTACATCGGCGTTCAGGGCGGGGGCGTTCTCTTCACCGCGCCCAGCGGCACGGGCAAGTCCACGCAGGCGGAGCTGTGGCGCGTCCATCGCGGCGCGCGGGTGCTCAACGGCGACAAGGCCGCCGTCCGGCTGGGCGGCGCGCCGATGGCGCACGGGATGCCGTTTTCCGGCACGAGCGGCGTCTGCGAGAACGTTTCGCTGCCGCTGCGGTGCATCGTCGTGCTGTCGCAGGCGCCGGAGAATACCGTCCGCCGTCTTGGCCCCAGCGCGGCGGCTGCGGCGCTGTGCCCGAACGTGTTTGCCGACCAGTCGGTCACGGAGGAGTGGCACGCGGCGCTGAACCTGCTGCTTGACCTTGTCTCGTCCGTGCCGGTGTACGCGCTCGCGTGCACGCCGGACGAGCGCGCGGTCGGCGCGCTGGAGCAGGCAATGGCCCGCGACGGGCTGATTTCTGAACGAGAATAAGGAGGTGCACATGAACGCCTATCAGGCATACAGCCAGCTTCTTTTTGCCAAGGCGGGCAGCCGCGGCGTGCCGCTGTCCGGCACGTTTGAGCTGACGCCGCGCTGCAATCTTGACTGCCGGATGTGCTACATCCACCGCCGCGAGAACGACGCCGAGGCGCTGCGGCACGAGGCGTCCGCCGGTGAATGGCTGGCGCTGGCGGAGGAATGCTGCCGCGAGGGCACGCTGCTGCTCCTGCTCACGGGCGGCGAGCCGCTGCTGCGGCCGGACTTCCGCGAGATCTACACGGGCTGCAAGCGCATGGGGCTGATGGTGTCCGTCAACTCGAACGCGACGCTGATGGACGACAGAATGGTGGAGTTTCTGGCGGCAGACCCGCCCTCGCGCGTGAACATCACGCTCTACGGCGCGTCGGCGGAGACCTACGGCGCGCTCTGCGGCGACCCGAGCGCATATGAGCGCGCGGTGCGCGCGATCCTTGCGCTGCAAAGCGCGGGCGTGCTGGTCAAGCTCAACTGCTCCGTCACGCCCTACAACCGCCAGGACGCGGAAAAGATCTACGCCTTTGCGCGCGAGCATCAGCTGCC
>DHMW01000003.1:0-17979 GCA_002405995.1 Oscillospiraceae bacterium UBA4632 | reverse complement strand
TGCTACGCGCCCGACCGGCTGACGCCGGAGCAGGCCGCCGCGGAGAAGCTCCGCTACGACAGATCGCGCTTTACGCCCGCGGAGCTGCGCGAGCGCTGGGGCGCGCTGCTCAAGGGAGAGGCCGTGGACGATCCGGACAGCGAGTGCCAGGAGCTGCCGACCGAGCGCATCCGCTGCCGCGCGGGCAGCAGCACCTTCTGGGTGACGTGGGACCGCCAGCTGCGGCCCTGCGGCATGATGACAGAGCCGGGCGTCCCTCTCTCCGCGGGGAGCTTCGGCGAAAGCTGGCGCAGGCTCCGCGCGCTGCGCGAGGAGATCATGGTGCCGGCAAAGTGCAGCGCGTGCGCCATGGCGCACGCCTGCGACCAGTGCGCGGCGGTCTGCTTCGCCGAGAGCGGCAGCTATACGGCTGTGCCGCAGTATATGTGCGCGCAGACGAGGAGCTTTTTGGAGCAGATCCGCGCCGATTCGATATGGAAAACGATGGAAAACGGGGACAAAAATTGACAAAATAGCGGCATTGTGATAGCATAAACCATTAGCCGGCCGGCGAAAAGACGGCCGGAAGATCGCGCAGAGGACGGCAGGAATGCAATGAAACGCCTTCAGAGGATCCGACAAAAAATAAAAGAAGGTGCGCTCAGGGAGCTGCTGCGCGAGGGCAGGTGGGTACTCGGCTATATCCGCCGCTACCGCGCGGTGGTGGCGATCCATATCCTGCTGGGCGTGCTGTCCACGGCGATGGGGCTTGGCACAAGCGTTGCGTCCAAATACCTGATCGACGCGGTGACGGGCTATCGATCCGGTCTGATCGGCAGGGCGGCGGCTGCAATGGCAGGCATGCTGCTGCTGGGCATTCTGCTGCGCAGCGTTTCCTCGCGCGTGGGCGCGCGCATCAATATCCGCGTGCAGAATGAGATCCAGGCCGAGGTCTACCGCCGCGTGCTGGAAACGGCGTGGGAGCCGCTCGAGCAGTTCCGCCCGGGCGACCTGCTCAACCGCCTCAGCGGCGATGTGGGCGCGGTCGCAGGCGGCGTGACGGGCTTTGCGCCGGGACTGATCTCCGGCACGGTGCAGTTTCTCGGCGCGCTGGCGATCATGCTGTGGTTCGACCCTACGATGGCGCTCATCGCGCTTGTCGCGGTGCCGGTGTCGGCGGTCTTCTCGCGCCTGCTGGTCGGCAGGATGCGCGAGCATAACAAGCAGATGAAGGCCATCTCGAGCGACATGATGTCGTTTTACGAGGATTCGCTGAACAATATCACGAGCATCAAGGGCTTTGATATTACCGGCCTTTTTTACCGCCGGATGCTCCGCCTGCAGGAGCGCTACCGGACGGAATACCTGGACTACAACCGCTTTTCCGTGCGCACCTCGGCGTTTCTGTCGCTGATGGGCACGGCGGTATCCGCCGGATGCTTCGGCTGGGGCGTTTACCGGCTGTGGAGCGGCGCGATCACCTACGGCTCGCTGACGATGTTCTTGCAGCTGGCCTCGGCGCTCAGCTCATCGTTTTCCGCGCTGATCTCGCTGGTGTCGTCCGCCATTTCGATCTCCACCTCCGCAGGGCGCGTGATGGCGGTGACAGAGCTTCCCGCAGAGCCGTCGGGCGAAGTGCCCGCCACGCTGCGAGAGGTCTCCGTTTCCCTGACGGGCGTGGGCTTTTCCTATCAGAACGGCGAGCGTGTGCTGACGGATGTGAGCTTTCACGCGGGACCGGACGAGCTTGTGGCTCTGACCGGCCCCTCCGGCGAGGGAAAGACCACGATGCTGCGGCTGCTGCTGGGCCTGATCGTCCCGCAGGAGGGGAGAGCCGAGCTGCGCTGCGGCGGGCAGAGCTATCCGCTCTCTGCGGCCACGCGCTGCGCTTTTGCCTATGTGCCGCAGGGCAACAGTATGTTTGCCGGTACCATCCGGGATAACCTGCGCCTGACGGCGCCCGACGCTGACGATGAGGCACTCTGGTCGGCGCTGCGCGCGGCCTGCGCCGATGAATTTGTTTCCGCGCTGCCGCAGGGGCTTGATTACGCTGTGGGCGGGCGCGGAAAGGGCCTGTCCGAGGGGCAGGCGCAGCGCCTTGCCGTTGCCCGCGCTCTGCTGCGCGGCGCGCCGGTGCTGCTGCTGGACGAGGCGACCTCTGCGCTGGATGAGGCAACGGAGGAACGATTGCTGCAAAGCCTGATGACCAGTCCGTATGTACACACCTGCATCTTTGTGACGCACCGGCCCGGAACGGCAGCCGTCTGCACGCGGCGCTATCGCGTGGATGGCGGCAGGGTGCGTGAGGAAGCATGATGGAGAAAACAAGCAAGTGCGTGGACACCGCGCTTTTGGTGGAGCAATACCGCACGCTGCTCGAAACGGTGGATGTGCTGCCGCTGCAGGTCACCGGGAGCAGTATGACGCCCTTCCTTGCGCCGGGACGCGACAGCGTGCTGCTCAGGAAACCGCCGGAGCGGCTGCGCCGGGGCGATATTGCGCTGTACCGGCGCGGCAGCGGGACCTACGTGATGCACCGCGTCTATCGCTGCGAGGGCGGCGGGACCTATTCCATGCTGGGCGATGCGCAGCAGCAGGTCGAACACGGGATCCGCCGCGAACAGATCATTGCAGTTGCCTGCGCGGCGCAGCGCAAGGGAAAAGAGCAGAAGCCGGGGCGCTTCTGGTGGGAGTTTTTTGCCCGCGTATGGATCCGCATCGTACCGCTGCGGCCCATGCTGCGCGGGCTGTACGGCAGAACATTCGGGAGGAGAAGATCATGAAGGCTTCGAAGGATTTTATCCTGCGCGAGATCGCGGGGGAATACATTCTGGTCCCTGCGGGGGCGGCTTCGGCACGGCTCAACGGGCTGATCACGCTCAATGAGCTGGGCTGGTTTATTTTCAAGACACTGGAAAAGGAGCAGACGCTTGCGGATCTGACCGACGCGATCACAGCGGAATACGATGTGGAGCGCACGGTGGCGCAGGCGGATGCGCTGGAATTTCTGCATCAGCTGGAAGAGGTGGGCGCGCTGGAGGGCAGCGTGGAATGATCGACATCCACGCCCATATTCTGCCGCAGGTGGACGATGGTTCGCCGTCGATAGAGTGCTCGCTTGAAATGGCGCGCCTGGCGGTGGAGAGCGGCGTTGCGGCAATGATCGCCACGCCGCACTGCAATCTGCCCGACAGCGGCGCGCCGCTCTGGTCGGATGCGCTGACGCGCCGCGCGCAGGAGCTTTCGCGCGTGCTGGAGGAGCGGGGGATCCCGCTGCGGCTGTATGCGGGCATGGAGATCTTCGGCACGCCGGACACGGCGGAAAAGCTGCGCAGAGGAAAGCTCTGCACGCTGGCGGGCTCCCGCTACCCGCTCATTGAGTTTCCGTTCCATGACTACGGGCGCGAGGCGACGGAGATCCTGGACAGCGTGCTGGCGCTGGGTCTGCGGCCCATCGTGGCGCATCCGGAGCGCTACCGCTATACGCAGGACGAGCCGCGGCTGTTGAATCTCTGGACGGATATGGGCTGTTTGCTGCAGGTGAACCGCGGGAGTCTGCTCGGGCGGTTCGGCGGGCGGGCGGAGCAGCTGGGCCATAGCATGGTCGGACGCGGCTTTGCCGCCTTTGTTGCGAGCGATGCGCATACAAGCGTTGTGCGCACGCCGTGGATGCGCGACGTACAGGAGCTGCTGCGGAGGGAGTATTCCCCGCGCACGGCGCTGCTGCTGACAGAAGAGCACGCGGAGAAGGTGCTCGGCAATGAAACGATTGAAATGGACGAGCCGGACTGGTTCGACTGAGGGAGAAATGAAACATGAAGGCTAAGGGGAAGCTCGCGCTGCTGGCGTTGGTGCTGGTCTGCTGCGCGGCGTTTGCTGTATACAGGATTGCAGCTGCGCAGCGCGCCGACCGTGAAGCGCCGCAGATCGCCATGGCGCAGGACGAGCTGCGCCTGTCGGTACATGACGGTGCGGAGAAGCTGCTGGACGGCGTGACGGCGCAGGATGCGCAGGACGGCGACGTGACAGCTTCGCTGGTGGTGGAATCCGTGCGCGGGATCGTGGCGGATAAGCGCTTTACCGTGACCTACGCGGCGTTTGACGCGGCAGGGAATGTGACCAAGGCGCAGCGGACGGTCTATTACGAAGACTACACCTCCCCTCGCTTTTCGCTTACCGCGCCGCTGATTTTTCGGGAAGGGGCGGCGGATGTGTTTGCGCCGCTCGAGGCCGCCGATGTGTTTGACGGCAGCCTGAACGACCGCATCAAGGGCACGCTCGTCAGCGGCGAGCGCCAGCTTTCACAGGCGGGGGACTATGTCGTTGAGTTCCGCGTGACCAACAGCCTTGGCGATACGGCGTATCTCACCGCTCCGGTGCAGGTCCTGCCTGCGGGAAGCAATAATGCAGAACTGACGCTGACAAGCTATCTTGTTTACCTGAAAAAGAATGCTGCGTTCATGCCGGAAGCATACCTGAAGGAACTGACGGCCGGCGGGCAGACGGTCGCGCTTGACGGCGGCAATGTATCGGTGCAGATCGATTCGGACGTTGATGTGACGAAGGCAGGGACCTATTGCGTGGACTATACGGCGGCGTATGGGCAGTACACTGCCCGCACAAGGCTTCTCGTTGTGGTGGAGGATCAGGCATGACAGAGGAAAAAAAGACAGAGCAGGACGGGCAGATCGAGCTTTTGCCCTTCGATCCGGTCGTGGTCGTGCTGGATGTGCTGCGCAGATGGTATCTGGTCGCGGCGGCTGCGCTGATCGCGGCGATGGCGGTCTACGTCGTGACGGAGAGCAGCTATGAGCCGCAGTATACGACGGAGACGACATTCGTCGTTTCCACGCAGGAGAGCTCTTCTACGGTCTTTCAGAACCTTTCTGCCACGAGCAGCCTTGCCTCCGTGTTTTCCGAGGTGCTCAACAGCTCGCTGCTGCGCAAAACGGTAAACGAATCGCTGGACGGCGCGGTGTTTACCGGACGTATTGAGGCTGCGGCTATTGCGGAGACGAATCTGCTGACGATGCGCGTTGCGGACAGCGACCCGCGCACGGCCTTTCTTGCAACGCGCGCAATTATCGAACACCATCAGGAGGTTTCCCGCCAGGTGATGGGCGATATCGTGCTGGAGGTCTTGCAGCAGCCGCGCGTGCCGGTATCTCCGTCGAACCCGATGGCGGCGGGGAGCAATGCAAAGAAGGCGGCGCTTTTGAGCGCGGCCGCAATGTGCGTGCTGCTCGGCGCTGCCTCGGCGCTGCGCGACACCGTCCGCAGCGGCGAGGAGGCGAGGCGCAAGCTGGACTGCCGCGTGCTCGCGGAGATCCGGCATGAGCGCAAGTACCGCACGCTGCGGGCATTTTTGAAGCACAGGAAAACCAGCATCCTTATTACGAATCCGCTGACGTCGTTCTCCTACACGGAGACGATCCGCACGCTCCGGCGCAGGGTCGAGCAGCATATGCCGGATGGCGGCAAGGCGATCCTTGTGACAAGTGTGCTGGAAAACGAGGGGAAATCCACCGTGGCTGTCAATCTGGCGCTGTCCGCTGCGCAGAAGCACCGGCGCGTGCTGCTGCTTGACTGCGACATGAGAAAGCCTGCCTGCTGCAAGATACTGAATCTGGAATGGACAGGGAAGGGAACAGCGGACGCCGCACGCGGCACGGATGCGCCGGAAAAGCTGATCGTGCCCTATGCGGAGGGCGGGACGCTTGACCTCCTGCTGGAGGGGCACGCGGTGCGCGCAAGTGCGGAGCTTGCGGGCTCCGATGGTATGGCTGCGCTGATCGCCTGGGCAAAGGAGCATTACGATGTGGTGATCCTGGATACGCCGCCGATGTCGGCGGGACCGGATGCCGAAGGCCTTGCGGATCTTGCCGACGCAGCGGTGCTGGTCGTGCGGCAGAATCAGGCGGAGGCGAAGCATCTCAACGCCGCGCTGGACGTACTGCATGCATCAAACGCAAAGGTATTGGGATGCGTGCTGAACGACTGCCGCACCTCGCTTTTGTCAGAGCAGAGCGGCTATGGCTATGGCTACGGTTATGGTTATGGCTATGGCTACGGCCATTCCGGTCATTATGGCAAGTACGGCAGATATGGACGGTATGGCGCCTATGGCGCGCAGAAAAATGAGCAGTAGAGCGGAGCGGGCAGGGAATGGACAACAACACAACAAATGAAGTGAAAATTGCGGGGATCGACCTGCGGATCCTGCTGGGCGACGGCCTGCGGATGATGCGGCGTACGCTTGCGCTGTTTGCTGCGCTGGCGGTGCTGTGCACGGCGCTGCTGTGCCTGCGCGTCTACCGCACCTATCGCCCGGTGTACCGCGCGAGCGCGACCTTTACGGTCTATGTGGCCAACCCGCTCCAGTCGGAGATCCGCAGCTACAACACGGCGACGGCGGAGCAGATGGCAAAGACCTTTCCCTATATTCTCACGAGCGGCGCGCTGAACGACCGCGTGATGCGCGAGTTGGATATCAGCGCAATGCCGGCAGTTTCTGCCTCGGTGCTGAGCAGCACCAATATTTTTACGCTGTCGGTTACCTCCGGTGACGCGCAGCTCGCCTACGATGTGCTCAACGCCGTGATCCGGTACTATCCGGAGGTGGCGGAGTTTGTGGTCGGGCCGACGGTGATGAACCTTCTGGATGAGAGCGGCATTCCGCAAGAGCCTTATAACCACCGCGAGTATCGCCCGGCGGTCAAGCGCGGGCTGCTCATCAGCGCCGCAGTGTGGGTCGCGGCATCGTTCGCGCTTGCGTCGCTGCGCTCAAGCGTACATAACGAGGACGAGCTGCGCGAGGTGCTGAGCCTGCGCACGCTTGGCGTGCTGCCGGCGGTGCGAGGGCGCGGAAAGCGCCGCGGCGCCTGCCCGCGCTTTGAAGGCGGCACGGAATACTCCGGCTTTTCGGAATCCGTCCGCCTGCTGCGGATGCGTACAGAAAAGGAGCTGCGCGAGCGGGGGATGAAGGTGCTGCTCGTCTCCAGTGCCACGCCGGGCGAGGGAAAGACGACGGTCGCCATCAACCTTGCCGGTGCGCTTGCTGCCAAGGGCAAGCGCGTGCTGCTGGCGGACTGCGACCTGCGCAATCCGTCGATCGCGGCAGGCTTCGGACAGGAGAACGGGACGGGGCTTGTGGAATACCTCAAGGGCGAGGCGCCCTATCAGGAGATCCTGCGGCAGGGCGGGAGCGAAAACCTATACCTCGTCTATGCCGGACAGCCGACGGACGGCGCGGCGGAGCTGCTGGCGAAGCCGGAATGCCGCAGCTTTATGGATGCCTGCCGCAAGGTGTTTGACTATGTGATCCTGGATACGCCGCCGGCGGCGCTGCTGGCGGACGCGAGCGAGCTTGCGGTGCTGGCGGACGGCGCGCTGCTGACGGTGCGGCAGAACTACGCCTCACGCGCGCAGATCATGGAGGGGGCGCAGATCCTTTCCGACAGCCGCGTGCCGATCATTGGCTGCGTGCTGAACTACGCCGCCTCGCGCTCGCCTTACGGCGGCTATTACGGCTATGGCTACGGCGGCTACGGCCGGCCCTACGGAGAAAAGAAAGAAGCAGCGAAGGACTGAATGAGCCGCTTGCAGGCGGCGGGGTAGGATATATGGAAGAGAAGAGCAGAAAAATAGACCGCGTGCTGGGGCTGCGGATCGTTACGCTGATGCTGCTGGACCTGTTTGCGGTCAACCTTTCGGCGCTGGGGGCGCTGCTGCTCCGCTTTGAGCTGAGCATCGGCGCACTGGCGGAATCCGGGTTTGTGCAGGCGTATCTCAAAACGGCGCCGGTGTATTCGGCGGCGGCGATCGCGCTCTTTGCGCTCTGCCGCCTGTACCGCAGCCTGTGGCAGTACGCCAGCATCGACGAGCTGCGCTATATCATCCTTGCCGCCGCTGCGGCGACAGCGGCACAGATGGGTACGGCGCGCCTGATGGGCGTCTATCTGCCGCGCAGTATGCCGATTTTGAACCTGCTGTTCCTGTTCCTCGCGCTGACGCTGATCCGCTATTCTTACCGCATTGCAAGGCGCTTGTTCCGGCGGCATGACGATGCGCTGCGCCGCACGATGCTTATCGGCGCGGGGGCGGCGGGCGCGATGGTGCTGCGCGAGCTCAGGCGCAGCCCGCACAGCCAGAACGAGATCGTCTGCATCATCGACGACGACCCCGGCAAGAAGCATACGCTGCTGGCGGGAGTGCCGGTCGTGGGCGGACGGGACTGCATTGTGCAGGCTGCGGAAGATTACCGTGTGACGGATATCATTTTTGCCATTCCGACGGCGTCGCGCAGCGACACACGCCAGATTATCGAAATCTGCCAGTACACGTGCTGCAGGCTTCAGATGCTGCCCGGTATCTATCAGCTGGCAAGCGGCCAGATCAGCGTCAAGCAGATCCGCGACGTGCAGGTGGAGGACCTGTTGGGACGCGACAAGGTGCAGACCAACCTCACGGAGATCGGCGCGTATATCCGCGGCAAGACCGTGCTGGTGACGGGCGGAGGAGGCTCCATCGGCAGCGAGCTGTGCCGCCAGATCGCGCGCCAGCAGCCGGAAAGGCTCATCATCTTTGACATTTATGAAAACAACGCCTATGCCATCCAGCAGGAGCTGCACTACTCGCATCCGGAGCTGGAGCTGGTGACGCTGATCGGCTCGGTGCGCGACAGGGAGCGCGTGGAGTCCGTGTTTGCCGAGTACCGCCCGCAGATCGTCTGCCATGCGGCGGCGCACAAGCACGTGCCCCTGATGGAGGACAGCCCGAACGAAGCGGTCAAGAACAATATCTTTGGCACGCTCAACACTGCGCGTGCGGCGGATCGCTATGGTGCAGAGGCTTTTGTCCTTATCTCAACGGATAAGGCGGTGAACCCGACGAATGTGATGGGAGCATCCAAGCGCGTGTGCGAGATGATCGTGCAGGTCATGGGGCAGCGCTCCAAAACGCGCTTTGCCGCCGTGCGCTTCGGTAATGTTCTCGGCTCGAACGGCAGTGTGATCCCGCTGTTCAAGGCGCAGATCGAGCATGGCGGCCCGGTGACGGTAACGCACCGCGATATCATCCGCTATTTCATGACCATCCCGGAGGCGGTGTCGCTGGTGCTGCAAACCTGCTGCTACGCCAAGGACGGCGAAGTGTTTGTCCTTGATATGGGCGAGCCTGTCCGCATCGACGATCTGGCGCGCAATATGATCCGCCTTTCCGGCTTTGAGCCGGATGTGGATATCCCCGTTGTTTATACGGGGCTGCGCCCGGGTGAAAAGCTCTTCGAGGAGCTGCTGATGAACGACGAGGGGCTTGAGAAGACGGCAAACGAGCTGATCTTTATCGGACACTTCAATGATTTTGACCGGGATGTACTGATGGAACAGCTCGAGGACCTGGCTGAGGCCAGCAGCCATAACAATAGCGAGATCCGTGCGCTTTTGCAGCGGATCGTGCCGACCTACCATCCCGCCGTGGCGCAGGCTGAGCCGCAGCCGGCACAGGCGGAGGAAACAACGGTGCATAGGGCGGTGCATCTGCCTGTCACGGCGGCGGGGGTGATCCGATGAGCGTTTTACTGACGGGCGGCGCGGGCTTTATCGGCTCGCATACGGCAGTGGAGCTGGCGGCAGCCGGTGAGCAGATCGTGCTCGTTGATGACTTTTCCAACAGTGACCGCACTGTCGTGGCGCGCCTTGAAGGGCTCGTCGGACAGAGGCTGAGGTGCTATGCCGCCGACGCGGCGGACACAGCTGCAATGGAGCGCATCTTTTCCGAAAATGAAATTGATGCGGTCATCCATTTTGCGGGCAGCAAGGCTGTCGGCGAGTCGGTGCAAAAACCGCTCAAATACTACCGCAACAATCTGGACAGCACGCTCACGCTGCTGGAGACGATGAGTAAGTATGGCTGCAAGCGCTTTGTATTCAGCTCATCCGCTACGGTATACGGCGGGGAGAATCCCATGCCGCTCACGGAGGAGTCGAAGACCGGCAGCTGCACCAATCCCTACGGGCGCACCAAGTATTTTATCGAGGAGATCCTGCGGGACGCTTCGGCTGCCGATCCAGCGCTCAGCGTGGTGCTGCTGCGCTATTTCAATCCCATCGGCGCGCATGAGAGCGCACTGATCGGCGAGCGGCCGAACGGCGTCCCGAACAATCTGATGCCGTACATCACGCAGACGGCTGCCGGAATACGGGAAAAGCTGAGCGTGTTTGGAGACGACTACCCGACCGCGGACGGTACCGGCGTGCGCGACTACATCCATGTGGTCGATCTTGCGCGGGGACATGTTGCGGCGCTGCGCTACGCGCGCGCTCACACAGGGACGGAGACCTTCAACCTGGGAACAGGGAAGGGAACGAGCGTGCTGGAGCTGGTGCGCGCCTTTGAGCGGGCGACGGGCGTGCGCGTGCCGTATGAGATCGCGCCCAGGCGCCCGGGCGATATTGCGGAATGCTACGCGGACGCCGGCAAGGCAAGGCGTGTGCTCGGCTGGCACGCGGAAAAAAGCGTGGAGGATATGTGCCGCGACGCCTGGCGCTGGCAGTGCCGCTGCGGGGAGAAATAAAAGAGACGCTCCCACAGTGGGCGATGGCGGGCAGCTCCCTCGCCCTGCCTTGTCGAACGGATGGCAGGGATCGCAGCCGAGAAAAATAGTTAAGAGCCAAAAGTCTGACGGTCCCGGACAAATGCGCCGGGACCGTCAGGCTTTCCATAAAATATTCACATTTTCCCCTTCCAGCTCGATGCGTGCGATAAATTCCGCCGCAACGAGCTTCTTTTCATCGAAGGATGCGCGGAAAAAGTCCGGGCGCTGCGGCTGCGGCGTGGGGGGCGGGACGGCGCGCAGCAGGCGCTCGCGTTCGGCGTGCAGCCGCTCGATCTGTTTTGATATGTATGCAGCGGAGATATCGCTGCTTTCGGCGAGCGCCGCGACCAGACGGTCGATCTTCTGTTCAATGGCCAGAGCGGCTTCTGCCTGCGCGTGATCCGCGGCGGCTGGAAGCTCAGGGGAGCAGGCGTCCAGTATGCGCTGCAATTCGCGCGCGATATAGTCCTCCAGCTCGCGCAGGTCGGTGCCGATGACCGCATCGCAGCTGCCGAAGTTGCTGCGCCCTGAACAGATCAGCTTGCAGCGCTGCTCGCTTTTCAGGTAATTGACCTTGAGCGCATAGCCGCATTTTGCGCATTTGAGAAGACCGGTCAGCCACGAATACTTTCCTGCGTTTGCGCGGGGGAGCTGGGCCTGGCAGGAGAGCTTGTCCTGCACACGCAGCCAGAGCGGGGCGGGGATGATGCCCTCGTGGGTGGCGAGGGATAAAAGCTGCTCCGTCTGCTTGCTGTATTTTCCGCGGCTGCGGCTGCGCTTGCCGATCAGGATGCAGGCATGCGTGCCGTCAAATGCTTCGGGCGGCTGGCGGACCGGCACTCCCTGCATGGAGTAGTGAAAGAAAACGTCCGTGTCCGCCTGCACATAGACGGGATTGCGCAGAATACGCGAGAGCGTGACGTTGTCCCATGCCGCGCGCTTCGGACCGTGAATGCCCTCGCCGGTCAGGGCCCTGGCAAGGCTGCGGAGCGTTGCCTCCGGTTCGTCATATTCCTCAAAGATGCGGCGGACGGTGGCGGCGTTTTCATCTGCGGTCAGGGCCGAGACCCTGCGCCCGCCGCTCTCTGCCTTGGAGAGCGTGTAGCCGTAGGGGGCGGGACCGCCCGGCCATGCGCCGAGGGAGACGCGGTGAACGTAGTTGTCGCGCACCCGCGCGGCGGTCGTCTCGCGCTCGAGCTGTGCGAAGGTCATCACGATATGCAGCATGGCGCGGCCCATCGGGGAGGAGGTATCAAACTGCTCCGTGACGGATTGGAACTCGACTCCGTTTTCGCGCAGCAGTTCCCAGAGCGATGTGAAATCCGCGAGCGAGCGGCTGAAGCGGTCGATCCGGTAGACGACGATTTTCTGGATTTTTCCCGCCTCCACAGCCTGGATCAGCTCTGTAAAGGCGGGACGCTTTGTGTTTTTGCCGGAGAAGCCCCTGTCCTGAAACACAAGGGCTTCGGGCTGCGTGAACCTTCGGCAGAGCTCGATCTGGCCTTCGATGGACAGACTGTCCTTTTTCTCAACAGACTGGCGGGCGTAAATGGCGTCCATGTGCTCACCTCCGCGCGCGGGCGGCAAGCAGCAGCAGACAGCGGCGGCAGATCGCCGCCTGGCGCGCGGCGCGTTCGGCGGGGTCTGCGGTCGTAAATGAATTTTTGATATTCATGACATTCAGCTCCTTTGAAAGAGCCTATGAGGCGAAGAGGAAGGATATGCCGGTTTGGCTCGATGGACAGCCTGTTACCGGAGAGCGGGCGATCGCCCATAAGCAGATCCCTGCTTCCGGCGGCCGCCGCTGCCTTTATGAAGCCCACGATCGAGCGGGCCCAGGACTGCCCGATATGAAAAATACCGCCCCTGCCGCGTGGCAGAGGCGGTATTTCAAAGCTTCGCGCCGGTTGCGCAGTATTCCGCAAAAGCCTTGGCTTTTTGCTGCTTTCTGTCTTGGAGGGTGTCGCGCCTCCGGTAAGCATCGCGTCGCCGGGGCCGAAGAAGCGATAAGGCGATCTTCATCTCACAACGATGTATCGGGTAATTAAGCTGAAAAGCCCGGCTTTTGTCCGCGCTCCCCGGTCATTTTACGAAATAACGGTAGAGGAACGTTACGATCTGCGCGCGCGTGCAGTCGTCGTTCGGCATCAGCTTGCCGCCGCTGCCCTGCAGGATCCCCTGGCCGACCGCCCAGTTCATCGCGGACACGGCGTAGGAGGGGATCTGCGCACGGTCGGAGAAGGCGGAGAGATTTTCCTCCAGCGTTACCGCCGTCATGCCCTGCGCAGCGGCAGCGCGGAAGAGGAAGGTGACGACCTGCGCACGGGTGCAGGGGGCGCTCGGGTCGAATACCGTCGTGCTCGTGCCGGTGGTGATGCCCTGCTCGACAGCCCAGGCGACCGCCTTGGCGTAGTAGCCGCTGCTGTTCACGTCGGCGAACGCGGTGGCCGCGGACTTCGGCTCGGGGCTGCCGGCAGCGCGCCAGAGGAAGGTGACCATCTGGGCGCGGGTGCAGGTATCGTTCGGCGCGAAGACCGTGTCGGCCATGCCGGAGGTGACGCCGTTGGCGACCGCCCACTCCACCGCACCGGCGTAGTACGCGCCGCTCGGTACGTCGGCGAAAGCGGGCTTGTCCCCGTCATCCGGCTTGGTGTCGGGCTTGGTGCCGGTCGCCGTACCAGTCGCCGTGCCGGGGGTGATGACCGGCGCCGCCGTTACGGTCAGCTCATAGCTGGCATAGGCCTCGGGGTAAACGTCCGTCTCAGAGGCAGTGGCGGTGATCGTCACCTTGCCTGCCTTGTGAATGGTCACAAGGCCGCTTTCCGGGTCAACGCTTGCAACGGACGGGTCGCTGCTCTCATAGCGCACGGTGCTGCCCTTGGCGTTCCTGCTTGCCGTCAGTGTGAACGCGCCGCTGTCCGTGTACTTCGTCAGCGCATCCGTTTCAAAGCCGAAGCTGTACTCAACGAAAGCGAAGTCGCTGAAGCTGCTGACGACGAATCTGGCATGGCTGCGGCCATCCGTTTCATTGAAGTAAATGCTCGGGCGGATCTGCTCGATCGCACCGCTCGAGAGCTTGTGGAGGATCACAAGGAAGCCGGGATTGATGCCCTCGGGCACCGGCATGTCGATGAGGATGGGGACGATGAGCTGCTGGCCGTTTTCGCCATTGCTGTCACGATCGACCGCGCCGCTGAGCTTCATGGAGAACTGAACGGCGTTGTGCTGCTGCTTATCGATAACGATATCCTCGTCCGGCTTGCCGATCTTAAGTGTGACGGACGGCGCTTCGGTGGAGGAGCTGTCAGCGGCAGCGTTGAGCGCCGCACCGATCATCGTAACATCTTCCTCGATGTTTCGTATCTCCTGGGGCGCGTCGTTCGCTACTTCGACCTTCGAAGTGACCGCACCGGAGACGGCTTGTTCAAGCTTTTCAATATTCTCAAGCGTGCCGGAGGGCTGACCGCCGGTGCCGTCAAGATCTGCCGCCATGGCGGTGTGGAGATCCTCGGTGTCATTTTTGAGAGCGTCCTGAACCTGCTTGACAGTAGCAATGTCACCGCCGGAGGACGGAGTGCTGTCAATGATCTTGTCCAGCTTATCGTTCACGGAGTCCGTGACCTTGCTCGCGTCGAACGGCTCGCTGTAACCGGAGTACTCGCTGACGCGGTATTCCGTGATGTCGCTCGGGATGGCGCGGACGCGGAAGTAGATATTGTCGTTGCCGCTCTCCTGCAGAAGGTCATCCTGAAGCTCTGCGGTGAGCACGCCGTCAATAGCATTGCTTGCAAAGATATCAAAGTTGGAGCTTCTGCGCTGATTGTTATTATCAACGTACCATTCGATCTCATAGTAAACAGCGGCGTTCTCGCCGGTGGTCTTCCACGAAGAGGCGTAGCGGCCGGACTGCTTTACCCAATTGAAATCGGCGGCGTCCGGCGCTTTCAGCTGCTGAGACGGGCGTGTATAGGCCCACTCCGCGGACAGCTCGCTCCATTCGCTGTTGTTATATTTGGCGCCGTCGCCGAGCGCGCGGACACGGAACTTATAGGTGCCGCTCGGAAGATCTTCGTAGATAAAGCTGCTGACGCTGAAGTGTGACGCGCGGTTCGTATCGCCGAAGTGCCATTCCTGATCCAGGACCGGCGCCGTGTAGTTATCGGCGGAGGAGTAAAGCTCAATGGTAAAGCGGTTCTGCGTCGCTGCGCCGGGCATAAAGCTCATAACGCCCATGCGCGGATAGGATTCTTCCTCGCTGCCGTCCTCTCCGTCGTAATATGTGTATTCTGTATGCCACGAAAGCCCCGTCGGGGTCGTCAGCGCGGGAAGATCGGTGCGGGCGAGCGTAAACTCAAAAGAACCGCCGAAGCCGGCGCCTTCGAGCGAGATCCTGTAGCTGCCGCCCATCGGCAGAGCGTCCGCCCTGGCCGCGAGCGTCGCGTAGGAGCCGTCGTCAGAATAGGTGACAGCAAAGGCATCCGTCGCGTCGTGGCTGTCCGACGGACCGTTGAACCAGATCTCTCTGACCGTAAAGTGCTTAAAGCCGTCGGCGGCAACGATGTAGAACGTGCCGCCCTCGCTGCCGACGCTGACCTCGCTGCCAAGATAGGCCCCTGCGCTTGCGGTGCTGCTGCTGTAAAGACCGAAGCGGGGCGGCGTAACGGTCACGGGGAGCGATGCGGAAACGCCGTCCTTTTCGTAGGTCACGGTGCCGGTGCCCTCATAAGCGATCGTTTGGAGCATGACAGCGCCGTTCTCCTCATAGCCGCGGATCACACCGTTGGGGAAGCTGAGGTCGCTGAAGTCCACGGGAATACAGCTTTCCTCTGTTCCGTAGAAGAAGGCGGTTGCATAGTAATCTCCGCTTGAGAGGGTGAGCGAGGTCTGGAGCCTCTGGCTTTCGGCAAGGACCCATTTCTGCGTGGAATCGTCCCAATCGAGATAGCGGGCCATCAGCGACGGAATGCCGTTTTTGAGAGGAAGCTGAGTCCCATTCCAGTAGGTCTGCGTGTGGCCGTCGCGGCTCACGCTGAGATCGACGCGAACGCCGACATTGAAGCTCGGGACGCTCGCGCCTTCCTTCAGCGTAAGCTGGAGGTAGGAGCCGTCAGAGCTGAGCGTTACGTCGAAAAGATCCTCCTGCTCGGGAGTATACCATTGGCTGATACCGGTGATCGTCGTGTCGGAGTCCTTCGTGCAGAGGTAGACCGTGCGGCCGTTTTCGGTGACCGTGAACGGCTTGCCCTCATAGATGAATGCATCCTCGCTCGCGTTCGGCGCTGTGTAGAAGCCGATATCAGGGAGCGCGGTCGCGGCGGAGAAGGCGAGGGTCACGCCGCCGCGGACGCATGTAATTTCGCTCGTATCATCGGCTGCCGCGAAGCGGCTGACGTGTATGCGGACGATGCCGTCGAGATTTGAGTCAAACGTGCTGCCCTCCGCTGCGGTCAGATACGCCGGGAAGCTGAGAGCGTCCGCGCTGATGGGCTCGGCGCTGCCGTTTTCAATATCGCTCCTGCTGTCATAGTAGAAGCAGCCGTAGTAATCAAAGCCGGGGACGCAGCCGAGCTCGATGCTCATGTTGTCGCTGAGCGTCCACTCGCCGTTACGGTTTTCCGCGTAGCGGAAGTAGAGCTTCGGCATATCGTTTTCGATGGTCAGGCCGCGCCCGAATTTCCCAGTGCCGCCATTATCAGGCAGGCTCACGGTCGCGCGGAAATGATAGCTGCCGTCGGCAGCGGAATTGGTGACCCGAACGGCTGCATATCTGCCGTCATCGGAAACGGCGGCCTTCGCGACGGTCGTGATGCTGGGCGTCTGGATCCCGTCATCGAGATTGTCCTCGACGGAGGTCATTTTATAGCCCTGCTCCACCAATTCAGGGGCAAGCGCGACATAGAACTCCTTATTCGAGGCGGACAGTCTGAACGTCTCCACAAGGTTTGCCTCGGTGAAATCCGTCGAGGTATAGATGCCGAGCTCGGGCAGGCTGACCGTGACCGGCAGTGTGTAGGTCACGTTATCCTTCGTATAGGTGATCTCACCCGAACCGGTGCGCGCGGCGTAAATGACACACATACCGCTCTCAGATGAGCTTTCAAACTCGAGAAAATCCGGAAGCGTCAGTGCAGACGGGGGAACGACCTCGTTATCGCTTTCGCTATCACCGTCATCGAGATAAAATTTTACCTCGATATGGCTGAGCACGCTGGCAGCAAAGGAATCGCTCAGTTTATCGGTCCAGGAGTAGGCGGCCTTCAGCGTCGGGACTGAATTGGCAGACGCGGAAGTAGGGAGTATGGTCAAAATCATCATGACCGCAAGAACAAGACTGATCACTCGTTTTTTCACAGATGCATCTCCTTACTTTAATGTAATTGATATAAATATACCACATTGCGTTAAAAAAGGGAAGATGGTACTCGATATTATTTGGTCACATGTTATAAACGGTTCTTTATCTCGTCCGCCGGTGCTTTGCAGAGACCTGCGGAAAAAAGCGCGGCGGATGTGGCGCCGCGGCGCCTGCCGCGGCAGGCGCTTCCAACCGCTGCCGGTGGGGATAGCCTGGACTGGAAGGGCATTTCGGCGAGCGAGATCACGAAGCGCGTGACGGGCAAGGTCACGAGCGGCTCGATCGTGCTGTTCCACAACGCGGGCGAGCACACGCCCGAGGCGCTGCCGGATATCCTCGACTATCTGCTGGCTGAGGGCTACGACATCGTGCCCATCTCCAAGCTCCTGCTGACGGGGGAATACAGTATCGACCACACGGGGCGGCAGTGCCCTGCACAATGAGCGGGGATGCGTATTTTGGCAGGCCTGCGGCAGATGGGCTCTTGTTTTCCGTGCGCCGGCGTGGTATAATCATTCCACTTTGATCGATCGGAAGGGGAAAGTACCATGGCTTATATGGATCTGACCGCGGCAGAGCGGAAGCAGGAATACGACAAGGTCGCCGCCGAGTATGCGGGCTGGAAGGCCAAGGGCCTCAAGCTCAACATGGCGCGCGGCAAGCCGAGCAAAGCGCAGCTCGACATGGTCAGCGGCATCCTGACGGTGCTGGCCGACCCTGCCGACTGCACCGACGGCGGCGTGGACGCCCGCAACTACGGCGAGCTCAAGGGCCTTGCAAGCGCCCGCGCGCTCTTTGCCGAGATCCTCGGCTGCAAGGCCTCGCAGGTCTTTGCCGGCGGCAACGCGAGCCTCCAGCTCATGTATGACACGATCTCCAAGGCCTACACCCACGGGCTTCTGCACAGCGAGTCGCCGTGGTGCCGCCAGCAGGGGCTCAAGTGGCTCTGCCCCGCCCCGGGCTACGACCGCCATTTCAAGATCACCGAGAGCTTCGGCTTTGAGCTCATCACCATTCCCATGACCGCAAACGGCCCCGACATGGACATCGT
>DHMW01000060.1:17878-18015 GCA_002405995.1 Oscillospiraceae bacterium UBA4632 | reverse complement strand
TTGATCTTGTCGATTCTTCTCTCATAGTTTTCAAATAAAGCCATTGTTTCGTCCTCCCTTCCTTATTCCTGGCGCGGGTCGATGTACTTCGCCGCGTTGTCCCACTGGCCGTAGTGGCCCTTGGCCTTTTCCAGCGC
>DHMW01000060.1:17565-17795 GCA_002405995.1 Oscillospiraceae bacterium UBA4632 | reverse complement strand
ATCTTGCCGAGGTTGATGAACTCATAGCCGATGATCTCATCCTGCGCGTTGAGCGCGACGCGGGAGCAGTAGCCCTCGGCCATCTCGAGATAGCGCGGACCCTTCTCGGCGGTGGCGAACATCGTGCCGACCTGGGAGCGCAGGCCCTTGCCGAGGTCCTCGAGGGACGCGCCGACGGCGAGGCCGTCCTCAGAGAAGGCGGACTGCGTGCGGCCGTAGACGATCTGCAG
>DHMW01000060.1:17334-17471 GCA_002405995.1 Oscillospiraceae bacterium UBA4632 | reverse complement strand
GCGTCGCAGACAAGGTCGGTGTTGAGCGCCTCGAGAATGGTCTTGCCGATCAGGATCTCGGACGCCATGGCGGCGGAGTGGGTCATGCCCGAGCAGCCGATGGTCTCGACGAGCGCCTCCTGGATGACGCCCTCCTT
>DHMW01000060.1:2359-17243 GCA_002405995.1 Oscillospiraceae bacterium UBA4632 | reverse complement strand
CCGTGGGTAAAGCCGGAAATATCGGCGATCTGCTTGGCCTGAACCCACTTGCCCTCCTCGGGAATGGGAGCGGGGCCGTGATATGCGCCCTTGGCGACCGGGCACATATGCTGGACTTCGGTCGTGTAAATCATTGCGGTCATCCTTTCTTATCCTCTGTCTCCGCAGAAATGCGGAACGTATCATACGTATGGTTATCATAACAAACCGCGCCGCCTTTTGCAAGGTGAAAAAGCGGAAATTGCGGCAAAAAGCGCCTGCGCATACGGGATCCGGCAAGGGAAAAGCCCGGCGGAAAAATTTTCCGCCGGGCTTGCTGCATAAAAGCACCTCTGCTTTCCGCGCGGGCAGCCGTCAAACGAGCGCCATAACGGTATCGTAAATACGCTGCGTCGCGTCGCGGATGCCGAGCGCGGCCATGTTCTCCGCCATCCGGGCAAGGCGCGGCGGGTCGTTCAGCAGCCCCGCCGCAGCGGCGAAAAGGCGTTTGCCGTCCAGCCCATCCTCCGCGAGCACGAGCGCCGCGCCGTGATCGCCGAGCAGGGCGGCGTTTTTCTCCTGATGGTGGTTCGTCACGTTGGGCGAGGGCACCAGAATGGCCGGAACACCGAGCGCCGTCAGCTCGCTGAGCGTGGACGCACCCGCGCGGCAGATGACAAGGTCCGCCGCGCGCATGACGGTCGCCATGTCGTAGATATACTCGCGCACGTCGAGCGCGGGATGCGCGGGAAGCCCGACCTCCCGCTCGCGCAGCCACCGCTGCATATCTGCCCAGCAGATGCCGCCGACGCCATGGATGTGATGGAACGGCTCCCGCGCGCTCTCAAGCGCGAGGAAGTCCGCCATGGCGCGGTTCATCGCGCCAGAGCCGAGGCTGCCCCAGAACGAAACGATCAGGGGGCGGCCGTCGTCCGCACCGAGCTTTGCCTTCGCCTGCGGCTTCGTCAGCTCAAAGAAATCGCCGCGCACGGGCGTGCCGGTCACGACCACCTTGTCGGGATGCTTATAGTGCGCGCGGCAGTCCTCAAAGCCGACCATGATGCGCTCGCAGTACGGCTCCAGCTGCCGCGTGGTAAGACCTGGGACAATGTTCGACTCGTGCACCGCCGTGGGGATGCCCGCCTTTGCGCCGTAGCGCACGAGCGGATAGCTCGCGTAGCCGCCGGTGCCGACGATCAGGTCGGGGTGAAAATCGTTTAAGATCGCGTTCGCCTCGCGCTCGGCGTGGGCGAGATTTTTGAGCGTGACGAGGTTGTGCCGGATCTCCGCGGGCTTGAACGAGCGGTGGAACGATGAGATATTCACCGTGCGGAAGGGATAGTCCGTGTGCGCGATGAGATCGCGCTCCAGCCCCCGCTCCGCGCCGACAAAGAGGATATCCGTATTTGCATTCTTTTGCTTCATATAGCCCGCCAGCGCAAGCGCGGGATTGACGTGCCCCGCCGTGCCGCCGCAGGTAAAGATGACCTTCATGTCTGCTTCTCTCCCTTCCGTTTCATCGCATCTGGCGCGAAACGCTCAGCACGATGCCGACCTCGGCAAGCTGGATCAGAAGCGCCGTGCCGCCATAGCTGAAAAATGGCAGCGAAATACCGGTGTTGGGAATGAGATTCGTCACGACCGCGATATTGAGGAAGGTTTGCAGCGCGATCTGCGTCGTCACACCGACGGCAAGAAGGCTGCCGAAGCGGTCGCGCGCATGCAGAGCGATCCAGTAGCCGCGGATGATGAGCAGCGCGAACATCACCATGATGATCGTGGCGCCGACAAGCCCCAGCTCCTCGCAGATAATGGCGAAGATGAAGTCATTGTGCTCCTCGGGCAGGAACTGAAACTTCTGGCGGCTCTTGCCGAGTCCCAGACCGAACAGCCCTCCCGAGCCGATGGCGAGGAGCGACTGGCGGATCTGATAGCCGTTGCCCTGCATCCACTCCTCATTGAGCGGATCGAGCCAGATGGCGATGCGGTCGGAGTTGTAGGTGATCAGTCCCGCGGCAAAGGCGTAGGCGACAAGGGCGGCGAGCGCAAAGCCCGCAAACACCCAATAGCTGCGGATGCCGCCGACGTACATCATCACAGCACCGATGCCGAGCATCAGCACCATGCCGGAGAAATGCGGCTCCTTCCACATGAGGAACGCAATGACGCCGAGAATGCCGACATAGGGGATGATGCCGCGGCGCAGCGTCGCCATTTTGTCCTTCTTTTTTGAGATGTTGTCGGCAAAGTAGAGGATGATGCCGACCTTGGCAAGCTCCGAGGGCTGGAATTGGAACGAGCCGATGCGGATCCAGCGCTGCGCGCCGTGAGTCAGCCGACCCGTGCCGATGCCGGGGATGAGTACGAGAATGAGCAGCATGATGGAGGCGAGCAGCGCAAGCTTCGCAACGGCCCGATAGCACTCGTAATTGATCTTGCCGATGACGAACATCGCCGCAACTCCAACGGCGGCAAAGCCTCCCTGGCGGACGATATAATAGGATGGATCGCCCTTTTCATAGTAGGCGGAGGGAAAGCTGGCGGAAAAGAGCATCAGCAGCCCCACGCCCAGCAGCGAGAGCACGAGCAGAAGATATGGCACGTCGATCGGGCCGCGGCCGGCCTCGCGCGCGGCGGCTTCGATCGCCCTGGCGCGCTCGCGCTGCTCCTGCCGCAGCAGTCGTTCTTCCCTGGTCATACCGTATCCCCCTTCCTGATGGTACCGGGCGCCGTTTCTTAAAAATGATACCGCCCCATAACGCCGAACAGCGCCGCCATGCAGCACAGAGCGCTCACCGTGGTGAAAATGGCGACGAGCTTTACCTCGCTCCAGCCGCAGAGCTCAAAGTGATGGTGCAGCGGCGCCATTTTGAAAAGGCGCCTGCCGTGCGTCGCCTTGAAATAGACGACCTGCAAAATATCGGACAGCGTTTCGCAGATGTAGACAAAGCCGACGGGGATCAGCACGAGCGGCATATCGTAGGCAAACGCCAGCGCCGCCACCGTGCCGCCGAGAAAGAGCGAGCCCGTATCGCCCATGAATACCTTTGCGGGGTGGAAATTGTAGATGAGAAAGCCGAGAAGCCCCCCGACGAGCGCCGCGGAATAGATGCCGAGCTGCTCATAGCCCTGCCACCACACGGCGAGCACGGCGAAAAAGAGTCCCACGGGGACCGTCACGCTGGCGGCCAGGCCGTCGATGCCGTCGGTGATGTTGACGGCGTTGACCGTGCCGACGATGACGAAGGCGGCAAAGATCATGTAGACCCACCAGCTGAGCACGATCTGCGTGTTGAAAAACGGCACGTAGAGATTCGGCGTGAGCATCCCCTCAAAGCGCATCAGGCAGAGAAACGCAACAGCGGCGGCAAGCTGGAGCAGAAATTTCTGAAGGGCCGTGAGGCCGAGGTTCTGCTTGTGCTTCACCTTTTCAAAATCGTCCAGAAAGCCGATGGCGCCGAAAATGAGGGCGAAGCCGAAGATATAGAGATGCCCCAAGTCCCCCGCGAGCATCCCCCTGAAGCCGCAGATCAGGATGGAGACGAGGATGCCGAGGATAAACATCAGCCCGCCCATGGTGGGCGTGCCCGCCTTGCCCGCGTGCCAGGCAGGGCCGTCCTCCCGGATGCTCTGCCCCGCCTTGAGCTTGCGCAGCTCAGGGATGAGGTATTTCCCCGTGGCCGCAGATACCGCAAAGCTCAGGATCGCTGCTAAGATGATCTTCATGTTTGTTGTCCTCCGCCGGTGGTCCGGCTTCCTTCCTTTGTACTTGCGCAAATTGCTCGCGCACGACCTCTCTCTCGTCGAGGTGGTATTTTGCCGTTCCGATCTCCTGATAGGTCTCGTGCCCCTTGCCGCACAGAACGACCACATCGCCTCTCTTTGCCTCGCGCATCGCAAAGCCGATCGCCTCGCGGCGGTTTTCGATGACGGCGAAGGGGGTACGGCTGTCAAGAAGCGCGGGCAGCACATCGCGCAGGATCGCGTAAGGATCCTCGGTGCGGGGATTGTCGCTCGTGAGGACGACAAGATCCGAGAGCGCCGCGGCGATGCGCCCCATGCGGGGGCGCTTGGTCCTATCCCGGTCGCCGCCGCAGCCAAAAAGCGCGATGACGCGCCCGTCGGCAAAGCCGCAGACCGTGGAGAGGATGTTTTTCAGCCCATCCGGCGTGTGGGCATAGTCGATAATGAGCGTATAGGGCGCAGGGAGCGGCACGACCTCACAGCGCCCCTTGACGCCGCGGCACTGCATGAGCGCCTCCGCCGCATCGCGCAGCGGCACGCCGAGCGCACACACAGCGGAAAGCGCGGCAAGCGCATTGTAAAGCGAAAATCCGCCGGGGATCATGATCTCCGTTTCCTCGTGGTCCAGGTCGGTGCAGGCGGTGAAGCGGACGCGGTCATTTTCATAGCGGGCGCGCCAGCCGACCAGATCGTTCGTCAGCCCCTGCCCGAAGGTAAAGCGCGTGCCGGAAAAGCGCGCGAGCAGGCGCTCCGTCCACGGGTCGTCGCCGTTGACGCAGGCAATGCCGCAGCGGTCGAACAGCAGGGATTTTGCGCCGCAGTATTCCTCCATCGTGCCGTGGTAGTCGAGATGGTCCTGCGTGAGATTCGTAAAAACGCCGGTATGGAAGCGGATGCCGTCCACGCGCTTCTGCACGAGCGCGTGGGATGAGACCTCCATCACAGCATAGGTGCAGCCCGCGTCCGCCATCCGGGCGAGCAGGCGCTGAACGGTCAGCGCGTCGGGCGTAGTGCGGTCGGCCGGCAGCACCTCGCTGCCGATCAGGTTCTGATTTGTGCCGATCAGGCCCACCTTCGCGCCGCAGGTGCGCTCCAGCAGCTGCTTGATAAGGCAGGTCACGGTCGTTTTGCCGTTTGTGCCGGTGACGCCGACCAGCGTCATTTTTCCCGCCGGAGTACCATACCATACCGCCGCGCAAAGTGCAAGCGCTTCATGCGCGTCCGGCACTAAGATGTAGGGAATTTCTGTTCCCGGCGGTTTTTCACACACGGCGCAGGCCGCGCCGCGCGCTCTGGCCTCGGCGATGAAGTCGCCGCCGTCCTCCTTCTCCCCCGGCAGGGCGAAGAAGAGGAAGCCCTCCTCCACCTTGCGGGAGTCGAGCGTAAGGCCGCTGACCGTCAGGTCAGGAGGCGCATGCACCTCTTTTTCTTCCAATGCGGAAACAAGCTCAGATAGCTGCGTTTCAAAAAATCCCTTTCGGAATTGGGTCTTGCTGTCTTTAGTCCCGCACGGAGCTGTCGCTGAACTGGACGCGCACGACCGTACCGGCTTCCACCTCCGTGCCGGGCTCCGCGCTCTGCGAGATGGCGCGGACAGAGGAGGAGCTGCGGTCCGTTGCACCGGAAACGCTCATGATCAGCCCTGCGCTGACGAGCTTCTGGTTCGCTGCGGCGGCGCTGTCGCCCACAACGTTGGGGACGATACATTTATCGGTGGATTTTTCCGCGCCGAAATAGAGAATGATCTCGGCGTTGTTGGGCACGATGGCGCCGCCGGCAGGCGTCTGGTCAGTGACGGTATCGCCGTCACCGACGGCGCGGCAGGAAAAGCCGCTTGCCTTGAGCTTTTCGACCGCAGCGTCCTTCGTCATGCCCACCACATTCGGCACGGTGGTGTCCGCGCCGACCAGCTCCTCGGCGGTGTAGCTCGGCTCGATGCCGAGATACGGCAGGATCTCCGCCATGACGGTGCTCGCCACAGGGGCGACCATATTGCCGCCGGAGACATAGGTGCCGGTATCGCGGCTCGGCTCGTCGAGCGTGAGAAGCATCATGATCTGCGGATCGTCCGCGGGGGCGTAGCACACGAAGGAGACAATGACGCCGCCGCCGACCTTATCCGCCGTGCCGGTCTTGCCGCCGATGCGGTAGCCGGCGACCTGGCCGTTCTTGCCCGTGCCGTTTGTGACCTCGTACTCCATGATCTGGCGGACGAGGGCGGAGGTCTCCTCGGAGATGACCTGCCGGACGGGCGTGGCGTCGTGACGGGAGACGACGCTGCCGTCCTGATCGGCGACCTCCTCGACAAGGTAGGGCGTGTAGAGATAGCCGCCGTTGACGCAGGCGCACTGCGCCGCAAGCAGCGCAATGGGCGTGACGTTGAAGTTCTGCCCGAAGGCATAGCACGCAAGGGCGAGGGTGGAATACTCGATCTCCTCATTGACGAAGCCCTTTTCCTCGCCGGAGGTGTCGATGCCGGTGTAATCGGTAAGCCCGAAGTCCTGCATATACTGATAGAATTTCGCATTGCCGATGCGCAGGCCGATGTTGATGAAGGCAGGGTTGCAGGAGTTGGCAAACGCCGTGATGAGATCCTGCTGCCCGTGGCCGGGGGCGCGCTTGGAGCAGTTGATGGTCTCGCCCTCGATGTTCACGCTGCCGCTGCAATAAAAGCTGGAATTCAGGTCCACGACGTTCTCCTCGAGCGCCATGGCGAGCGTGAGCGTCTTGAAGGTGGAGCCGGGCTCGTAGGTGTCGTTGATCGCCTTGCTGCGCCACTGCTTGTTGCGCAGGGCGGAAGCGTTTTCGACGATCTCCTCCTCGCTCATGCCGTCGGTGAGGAAATCGTTGTAGATCGTGCCGGGGGAATTGAGGTCATAGGTCGGCAGCGACGCCATCGCCAGCACCGCGCCGGTGTTGACGTCCATGACGATGCCGGTTGCGCCCTTGCCGGTGCCGAAGCGAGCCTCCAGCTCCTGCACGCCCTTTTCAAGATAGTACTGGATGGTGGTGTCGAGCGTGGTGTGGAGATCGCAGCCGTCCTGCGCGTCGAAATACTGGTCGTACTGGTAGAGCACGGCGCGGCCGTCGCGGTCGCGCGCGGTGACGACCATGCCGCTCTCGCCGGTGAGTTCGTCGTTGTAGATCGCCTCGAGCCCGTAGGCGCCGCCGGCGTCGTTCGTAAAGCCGATGACCTGCGAGGCAAGCGTGCCCTTGGGATAGCTGCGCTTGCTGGTGGGGCGCAGAAACACGCCCTTGATGCCGTTTTCGTTGAGGAAGGCGCGGACCTCGTCGGCAAGCTCCTCATCGACCTTCTTCTTGACCTCCTCGTACTGCGACCAAGTCTTTTCCATCTTCTTGAGCAGCGCGTCGGCATCCACGCCGAGGATCTGCGCAAGCCCCTCAGCGATGAGCGTTTTGTCCTGCTCGTTTTCCGCGATCTCCTTGGGCGAGAGGAAGATGTTTTCCGCCGTGTAGGACATGGCGAGGATGGTCCCGTTCCTGTCGTAGATCGTACCGCGGTCCGCCTCGACGGTGGTGCGGAGCGTCTGCTGGCGCACGGCGAGCTTTTGCAGGTCCTCGTGCTCGGTGATCTGCCAGTGGTAAAGCTTGGCGAACAGCAGCGCAAAGGTGAGCACGCCGAAAACGGCGAGCAGCAGGAGCGTCCGGCTCTGGATGATGCGGTTGGCGCGGCGCGCGGATTCCGGGCGCCGCCTGGGGGTATCAGCCACGGTCTGTCATCCTCCTTAAAGATGGAAAAGGAGTAAGGAAGCTCCTTACTCCTTATGTATAGCTTCGCTCATTTGAAATATTCCACCACAGAGCACACGCCCTGCCCCAGCGAGGTGAACGCCTTGCTCAGCACGTTTGTGCTCTGCTGCTGGTAAACGACCACACTGTCGGACTCGGAAAGATCGATGTAGTAGATCTGCGAGGCGCTGGGCTTGCTCATTCCGGCAGCGGCGGCAGCCTCCTTGATCGTGGCAAGGTCAAAGGTTTTTTCATAGCGTGTGAGCAGGGAGACATGCTCGTCCTCAAGCGCGGTGAGCTCCTTCTGCATGGTGACGACGTCCGCCGACAGCTCGGTAAGCTGGGCGCGGCACAGGATGAGCAGCGCGACCATCGCGGCAAGCGCCAGAAAGCCGCACGCCGCGCCGAGCGAGACTCTTTCGCGCTGGCGGCGAGCCGGCGCTGCGCGGCGCTGCACCTTGGGCTGCGGGGGGCGGATGAACTCCTCGCGCTGTTCACGCCCGCTCTCCTGTTCGCGGCGCAGCCGCCGCTGGCGTTCCTCATAGGCGGGATCGTAGGCGAGATTGCCGACGACACGGCCGCTGTATCTGTGGTCGTATGCTCTGCGGCGCGCCATGGCGATCCCTCCTTTCCCTCAACAGTTCAGCATTTTTCCGCCACGCGCAGCTTTGCACTGCGGGCGCGGGGATTTTCGGCAAGCTCTTCCTCGCCCGAGATGATGGGCTTTCTCGTGATGAGCTTCATTTTCGGCTTCCTGCCGCACACGCACACCGGAAATTCCGGCGGGCAGATGCAGCCCTGGGCAAGCTCCTGTAATTTTTTCTTGACGATGCGGTCTTCGAGCGAGTGGAACGTGATGACCGCGAGCCGTCCGCCGCTCTTCAGGTTTTTTTCCGCCGCGTCGAGCATCGGCGGAAGCTCGCCCAGCTCGTCGTTGACGGCGATGCGGATGGCCTGAAAGCTTCTTTTTGCGGGGTGCTGCTTTTCGCGCAGCGCCGCGGCAGGCATCGCCGAACGGATGATGTCGGCAAGCTCCAGCGTCGTTTCGATGGGTCTCTGCTCGCGGTGCTGGCAGATTTTTTTTGCAATGGCGCTCGCGTAGCGCTCCTCGCCGTATTCAAAGAGGATGCGGCGCAGCTCCTCATAGGAATATGTGTTCACGACCTCGCGCGCGCTCAGCGCGGCAGACTCGTCCATACGCATGTCGAGCGGCGCGTCCTGCCGGTAGGAAAAGCCGCGCTGCGCTTCGTCGAGCTGCGGGGAGGAGACGCCGAGATCGAACAGCATCCCGTCCACGCCGCGGACGCCCAGCTCACGCAGAACGGAGTCGAGCGCGCTGAAATTGCTGTGGACGAGCGTGACTTTATCCAGATGATCGCCGAGGCGGCGCTTCGCCGCCTCGATCGCGGTCTCGTCGCGGTCAAGCGCGATGAGCCGGCCTGTCGTCAGGCGGCGCACGATCTCGAGCGAGTGGCCGGCACGGCCGAGCGTGCCGTCCACGTAAATGCCGTCAGGCTTAACGGCGAGCGCGTCGAGGCACTCATGCAGCAGCACCGGCTTGTGCCCGTAGTTCTCCTCCATCTCAGAACCCCAGCTCTTCCATCACGGCGGCAATATTCTCGGGGTTCAGCTCCTCAGCCTCGAGCGCGGCCCACCTCTCCGCGTTCCATATCTCGGCGCGGTTCGACACGCCGATGACGGTCACGTCCTTTTCAAGGTCCGCGTAGGCGCGGAGCTTCTGCGGCAGGAGGATGCGCCCCTGCGCGTCCGGCTCGCACTTGGCGGCGTTGGCAAAGAGCGGGCGCATCGCCTTGGTGCGGCTGTAGGGCAGGCTCTCGAACTTTTCGGTGAAGCGCGCCCAGGAAGCGTCGGAATAGATGCTCAGGCAGGGGTCGGCGCCCATGGTGACATAAAAGGTGTCGCCCAGCTCCTCGCGCAGCTTTGCAGGGATGAACAGGCGCCCCTTGGCGTCGATCGTGTGCTGATACTGACCCGTCACAGCGGTCCGTCCCCCCCTTCAAGGCATTTCCGAAGATGGCGAAAAGAGGGCAAAGCCGCGGTCCGGCTCCACTCTCTGTCCGATTATGGGTAAGCAAACCATTTTCCTGAAACAGTTCACCACTTTTCCCCACTTCATGCTTTGAGTATACGGTATCCTCCCAGAAAATGCAAGGGAAACTTTCCCTGCGTTTTCAAGCCTTTCCGCGTTTTTTTCTGCGCTGCGCCGCTGCCGCGGCGCGCATTTTCAAACATTCGTTCTACTTCCTTTATGATGCAAAAAAGACCCGCCACAAGATGTTGTGGCGGGTCTTTTTGGTGGTTCCAAATATTGATTATGTCTACCGGCGCATGTCGTTTTCTGTCGAATTTCACGAATTTCTCGCAAAAAGTTTGGTTACTTTTCCGCACTCTGCGCAAGCTCCTCGCGCTTTTTCTGCATTTGCTCGGCAGAGGCGCTGCGGAAGCGCACACGGGACTGCTTGACCTCGTCGAGCGCCATCTGGATCGCCTCCTCCGTGCGGCGGAGGGCATCCTCGGTATACTCGTTGGCAACGCGGTACATCTCGCGCGAGCGGTCCTCGGCGCGCTTGATGATCTCATGGCTCTTCTCCCGCGCAGCGGTAAGGACCTCGGTCTCGGAGACCTTATTCTTCGCGTCCTGCTCCGCCTGCTGCATCATGCGCTCGACATCGCGCTTGGCTGACTTGACATACTCGTCCTTGGCGCGGATGAGATCCTGCGCGCGGGAAAGCTCCACAGGGAGCTGGGCGCGGATCTCATCGAGCAGGTCGAGCGCCTCGTCGCGGCTGAGAATGCATTTGTCGCTCGACAGCGGAGCGTTCTTTGCGCCGTCGATCAGCTCGTAGAGCATATCCAGAAGATGCTGGACATCGTTAGTTGCCATGTTTTTCCCATCCTTTCACAAGCTCCGCCGCGCGCAGCGGCATATATTTTTCAAGGTCTTGGCCGTATTTGATCATCTCGCGCACCATGGTGGAGCTGATGTGCTGAAGCTTCGGCTCTGCGATCAGCAGGACCGTTTCGAGCGCGCCGCCTGACACATCGCGGTAGATGAGCGAGAGCTGCTGCTCGGCGTCAAAATCCGTACCATTGCGCACGCCGCGCACAAGGAACTGTGCGCCCCTGCGCAGGGCGTAGTCCGTCAGCAGTCCGCCGCCGAGCTCAGCTTCCACATTGGGGAACTCCTCGACGCTCGCGCGCATGAGTGCGAGCTTCTGCCCGTCGGTGAACATCGGGTGCGTTTTCTCCCCGTTCGGCACGATGGAGACATACACGCGGTCGAAGAGCTTTGCCGCGCGCGCGATGATATCAAGATGCCCGACCGTCACAGGGTCAAACGAGCCGGGGAACACTGCGATCCTCATGCCTCATCCTCCCCCGCGCGGTGATAGATGCTCACCTTGATCTTGCCGTAGCGGTACTCGCGATACAGGCGGTACGGCGCGGGAAGCCCGGGAAGCACCTGATCCTGCGGGCTTTCCGCGACCATTATACCATGGGGCGATAAAATGTCAAACTGCGCGATCCTCTCCATCGCCTGCTCGAGCAAGCCGCTCTCATACGGCGGGTCAAGGAAGATGATGTCGAACCTTCCGCTCTGCGTGCCGAGCGCGGCGAGGGAATCGCCGCAGACGACCTGTGCGTTCCCCTCCAGGCGGCACAGCGCGAGATTTTCGCGGATGAGCTTCACCGCGTCGGCGCGCCGATCGACAAACAGCGCGCTTTTCGCCCCGCGCGAAAGCGCCTCGATGCCGAGCTGCCCCGTGCCGGCGAAAAGGTCGAGCACGCGCGCATCCTCCACATCGAACTGGATACAATTGAAAATGCTCTCTTTGACCTTGTCGGTCGTCGGGCGCGTTTCCATGCCCTTCAGCTCGCCCAGGCGCCGCCCGCGCGCCGAGCCGGTGATCACTCTCATGCTTTATCCCCCCAGAAAGCGCCGGAAAGCGGCGCGATCGCTCTCAGGTTTCCATAATACTTGAATCCTCGGCAATTTTCAATAGAGTTTTCACTATTTTCCCTCATTTACGCAAAATAATTGCTCTTGTTATTCCGCAGCGCTTCGTATATAATGTTAGGGTCATATATTATGTGTTTCGGCCGCCGCGCAGCAGGACAGCTCTGCCGCGCAGGCGGAATCCACCGGAGAAAGGAGTATCCTCCATGATCAAACTCCAGACCGAGCTGGGCGAGGTCAGCATTTCCGACGCGGCGCTGTCCAACATCACGGGCGCAGCGGCGACGAGCTGCTTCGGCGTGAAGGGCATGGCGTACCGCTCCATGACCGACGGGCTTGTCCACCTGCTGCGCCGCGAGGCGATGAGCAAGGGCGTGCGCATCATCCCCCACGACGAGGGCGATATCTCCATTGAGCTGCATATCATCGTGGAGCACGGCGTGAACATTGCCGCCGTCTGCCGCTCGATCATCAGCCAGGTGCGCTATATGGTCAGCGAAAACACCGGCGCGCGCATCCGCAGCGTGGATGTGTGCGTGGACAGCATGAATATGTAAATACCGAGGAGGACATCACCCCATGCACGATACCATCAACGGTGCCATGTTCAAGGAGATGCTGCTCTTCGGCACCGTCTCGATCACACAGGCACAGCAAGCCATCAACGATCTCAACGTATTTCCCGTGCCGGACGGCGACACGGGCACCAACATGAGCCTGACCATCCAGACTGCGGCGCAGGAGCTGAAAAAGCTCACGCCCGCAACGGTGGAGCAGGCCGCATCCGTCACGGCAAGCGCGCTGCTGCGCGGTGCGCGCGGCAACTCGGGCGTCATCCTGTCGCTTCTCTTCCGCGGCATCTCCAAGGGGCTCAAGGGATGCCGGGAGGCTGACGGCGCAGCGTTTGCCGCTGCGCTGCAGGAGGGCGTCTCCGCCGCCTACAACGCTGTGATGAAGCCCGCCGAGGGCACGATCCTGACCGTCTCCCGCCTTGCCGCCGAGCGCGCGGTGAGCGCCGCCGAGGAGCGCAACAGCGCGGAGTACGTCATCGAGCAGGCGATCGCCCAGGGCGAGGTCACGCTCGCGCAGACGACCGACATGAATCCCGTGCTGAAAAAGGCGGGCGTGGTGGATGCGGGCGGCAAAGGCTTCCTGCTCATTCTGAGCGGTATGCTCAGCGCGCTGCGCGGCGAAAAGCGCCCCGAGCTGAGCGCGGAGGACACGCAGGCAAAGGCGGACTTCGCCATGCTCAGCGAAGAAGACATCACCTTCACGTTCGACACC
This sequence comes from Oscillospiraceae bacterium UBA4632, assembly GCA_002405995.1. Taxonomy (GTDB): domain Bacteria; phylum Bacillota; class Clostridia; order Oscillospirales; family Oscillospiraceae; genus Hominicoprocola. The sequence continues at coordinate 4,507 of DHMW01000060.1, read as the reverse complement.
GTGTTCATCGTCCGCAAGAGCGGGCGCAGCATCGAGCCATTCCGCCGTTTCCTTGACGGTATCGGCGATTCGCTCGTCATCGGCGAGGATGACGAGGCCTTCAAGGTCCACGTGCACACCGATATTCCCGGCGAAGCGCTGACCGAGGCGCAGAAGTACGGCACGCTGGAGCTTGCCAAGATCGAGAACATGCGCACGCAGGCGCAGCAGCTCGCCGCCGGCGGCAAGGCGCAGAGCACCGACGACCTTGACGCCATCGAGCAGGAGCTCGAAGCCCAGAAGCACGAGGACGAGGCCGAGCCGGAGAAGGAATACGGCTTTCTCGCGGTCTGCGCGGGCAGCGGTCTTGCCGAGGTGTTTACCGACCTCGGCGTGGACGGTATCATCAGCGGCGGGCAGACGATGAACCCTTCGACCGAGAGCATCCTCAAGGAGATCAAAAAGGTCCATGCGCGCACGGTGTTCGTGCTGCCCAACAACAAGAACATCGTCATGGCGGCGCAGCAGTGCGTGGGGCTGACAGAAAAAAACGTGATCGTGGTCCCCACCGCGACGATCCCGCAGGGCATCAGCGCGCTGATGGCAGTCGATCCCGACGCGTCGAGCGCCGAGGAGATCGCGCAGGCGATGAGCGACGCGGCAAAGCTCGTTTCCACCGCGCAGATCACCTATGCCGCGCGCAGCTCCGACTTTGACGGCTTTGAGATCCACGAGGGCGACTATCTCGCCCTGCTGGACGGCAAGCTGCTGGGCACCGACCGCGACGTCGCCTGCCTGCTGGAGGACCTGTCCGACGAAGCGGCGTCCTGCGGGGCGGAGTTCGTCACGCTCTTCTACGGCGAGGACGTGAGCGAGGAGGACGCGCAGAAGGCGAGCGAGGTTTTCTCTCTCAAATGCCCCGACGCGGAGATCAGCCTGATCCGCGGCGGCCAGCCGGTCTACTACTATATTATTTCCATTGAATGAGCAAAAAAGCGGAGCAGCAGCGGCTGCTCCGCTTTTGCCTTACGGCTCGAGCCGCCTGCCGAGCTGCCGCATCAGCATGTCCGCGTGGCGGTATTCGTCCGCGCTCATAGCGGCAAACAGCCTGCTGAGGCAGACATCGAGCGTCTCGTCCGCGGCGCGGGCATAGTTGTAGCCGCCGCAGGCCTCGGCGTGGTAGAGCCTGCGCAGCAGCGCGCAGAGATCGCTCATATCCGGCTGCTCCGCGCACACGCGCGGGCAGCAGGGTTTGCCGGTGATGAGGTAGATCGCCGCGGCAAGGTCGCGCGCATGGCGCTTCTCGTCCTCCGCCATCGCGCGCAGCATGCGCGTGAGCTCGCGCCGGGGCGCACGCGCGGCAAGGAAGGCATAGACCTGCGCATCGCCGAGCTCCTCGCGCAGAAAGCCTTGCAGCACCTCGACCGAGAGCGCCGCGCCGCTGCCCATGCAGCAGGGGTCTGCCTGCGCGCCGGGGAGCGTCAGGGCGGAGGATGTACCGTTCTGCGCGTCCTCCGATGCCGGGGCAGGCGGATATGCCTCCCGATCCGGCGCGACGCGCTGCCACACCGCGCGGCAGCGCGCCTCGTCATAGGCGCACTCTGTGCTTGCGTTGCCCATTTTCCTCTCTCCTTTCCCAAAGAAGCCTTTGCCATCCATTCTATGCAGCGGAGCGCCGGGACGGCACCGCAGACGGCGGCGTTTTTTCCCATTTCCCCGCGGGGAAAGAAAAAATGATCGGAAATCATGCGTGCCGCGTTGATTTTTCCGTAATTTTCTGGTAAACTATCAAGGCTTCCGGATTCTGCGCACGCTGTTGCATCTGCAACTTTCATTTTCCTTTCCGGCAGGCTATCCTATCTACAAACAATTCCAGTAAGGAGGGCACGGTTTCATGCTGGAGCTGAAGCATATTTCCTACGCCGTCTCCACGCCCGAGGGCGAGCAGACGATCCTCAAGGACATTTCCATCGACATTCCCGACCGCAGGCTCATCGTCTTTACCGGTCCCAACGGCGGCGGCAAGACGACGCTCGCCAAGGTCATCATGGGTCTCGTCACGCCCACCGGCGGGCAGATCCTTTACAACGGGCAGGATATCACGCACCTCGGCATCACCGAGCGCGCAAGGCTCGGCATCAGCTATGGCTTCCAGCAGCCGCCGCGCTT
>DHMW01000060.1:0-2316 GCA_002405995.1 Oscillospiraceae bacterium UBA4632 | reverse complement strand
CCGCCGCGCTTCAAGGGCATCACGGTGCGCAAGCTGCTGACCATTGCTTCCGGCAACGATAAGCTCAGCAAGGACAGGTGCTGCAAGTACCTCACGCAGGTGGGCCTATGCGCCAACGACTATCTTGACCGCGAGGTGGACGTGTCCCTCTCCGGCGGCGAGGTCAAGCGTATCGAGATCGCAACGCTCCTTGCCCGCGGCAGCGAGCTGATGATCTTCGATGAGCCCGAGGCCGGCATCGACCTGTGGAGCTTCGCCCGGCTGACCGAAACGTTCGAGCAGCTGCGCCGCCAGGAGGCGGCGACGATGATCATCATCTCGCATCAGGAGCGCATCATCCGCCTGGCTGACGAGATCGTCGTCGTGGGCGGCGGCGAGCTGAAGCACCGCGGCAGCACCGAGGAGATCTTCCCGCTCATCATGGCGGACACACTGGGCTCCTGCCCGGTGCTGAACAGGTAAGGAGGAGAGGACACTATGATCACCGAAATCGACGCTTCCCTGCTTGAAAAGATCGCTGACCTGACGGGCAAGCCCGTTGGCGCCTTCAACATCCGCAAGGACAGCGGCTGCGAGGCCCGCCAGTCCACCGAGCACATCGCCATCGACCCCCAGCCCCAGGGCAAAAGCGGCATCATCATCCGCATCAAGCCCGGCACGAAGGGCGAGCAGTGCCACATCCCCGTCATCATCAGCAAGAGCGGCGTGACCGAGATGGTCTACAACGACTTTTATATCGGCGAGGATTGCGACGTGGAGATCGTCGCAGGCTGCGGCATCCACAACTCCGGCTGCAACGAGAGCCGCCACGACGGCATCCATACGTTCTATGTCTCCAAAAACTCCCACGTGCGCTATATCGAAAAGCACTACGGCGAGGGCGACGGCAGCGGCGAGCGCGTGATGAACCCCACCACCGTCGTCTACCTTGACGAGGGCGCGAGCATCCAGATGGAAACCGTACAGATCCGCGGCATCGACTCCACCGTGCGAAAGACGAAGATCGTCTGCGGCAAGGACGCAGAGGCCGTTGTCACCGAGCGTTTGCTGACCCACGGCCATCAGCACGCCGAGAGCGACATGGAGATCGAGCTGAACGGCGAAAACTCCCGCGGGCGTGTCATCTCCCGCTCCGTGGCGCAGGACGAGTCTCAGCAGGTCTTTCACCCCATCGTCGTGGGCAACAGCCAGTGCTTCGGTCACGTGCAGTGCGACTCGATCATCATGGGCAAGGCGAAGATCGAATCCGTTCCCGCCCTGACAGCCAATTCGACCGAGGCGCAGCTCATCCACGAGGCCGCCATCGGCAAGATCGCGGGCGACCAGCTCTTAAAGCTCCAGACGCTGGGACTGACGGAGGAGGAAGCCGAGGACACGATTTTGAAGGGCTTTTTGGCGTAATACCTTATTGCATGAGAAAGGGAGGGGCTGCGCCCCTCCCTTTCTCATGCTCGCGGGCATTAGAACCATCCCTTTTCCATAGTGGCCCCCGCAAGCAGGAATATGATGCCGAACGGAAGAAAAATCGCTGCAAGAACGGGACTCGATGGAACGGCGGGCAGAAGCTTTTCTGCTTCGAGGCACAGAAGGCCAATACCGCTGGAAATCGCACCAATAATGAGCGCCGGCTTTGTCAGTCCGTATTTCTGAAATATACCATACCACGGCGCTGTAATATCAAACTTCTCAAAGGGCGCTGCGCCGGTACGGAGCATTTCTCTCTCATAAACGTTCCGCATGAACTGCCCGTCCCGCAGAACACGGAAGAAAAGTGCAAGAGGCCCGATGCATGCGCTGACCACAGCCTTAACAAAGAAGTAAAATAACCATCCGATAACAGGAAGAATCAGGAAGCCCCGCGGGGTAAACTCGGTCAGCTTATACCAGCCAAAAGGTATGCAGGCAAGAAACAGCGCAGAAACCAGCACATGGACGGGCGGCACTTCAGGCGCGTAGGATGTGACAATGACGATCAAAAACATGACTGTCAATGCCGCAAAAAGAAGGCATGCTTTTTCGAGATTCTGCTTGATACGGAGCGCTTTTGAGACCGCACACTCAGAACAGAGAGGCTTTGCATAAAACGACGCGCATTCCTTGCAAAGTCCTCTGCCGCATTCTGTGCAGACAGCAACCGCATCGCGGTCAGGGTGATGGTAACATTTCATTATTTGCTTCTCCTTCTATTTATTTTTCACCCAATTTCCCTCCGGAGAGAATTCCCCTCCGGAGGGTGGGCGAAAAACAAAAACGCCGTGCAGGACATAAGCCTACACAGCGTAAGAAGGTTCAACTTCCTGATGCATCACAAGCACT
>DHMW01000072.1:7716-12425 GCA_002405995.1 Oscillospiraceae bacterium UBA4632 | reverse complement strand
GAACTGACCGGCGCTTGCAAAAGTGCGGGAAGGAGGATCTATGGAAGAACTGAAAGCGAATACCGCGCCGCGCGACAGGGCGATTTTAGTCGGCCTTTCGTCGTCGCGGCTCGATCGAAAAGAGAATGCCGACGAGGAGAGCCTTGAAGAGCTCGGCGCACTCGTCGAAACGGCGGGCGGCGTGAGCGTTGGCGTTGTGCTGCAAACGCTGCCCTCGCCAAACCCGCGCACGTTCATCGGCGAGGGCAAGGTCGCGGAGATCAGGGAGCTGATCCGCTCGCAGGAGGCGACGATGGTCATTTTCGACAACGACCTCTCGCCCTCGCAGATGCGCGTTCTGAGCGAAGAGCTCGGCGTGCAGGTGCTCGACCGCAGCGGACTCATTCTCGATATCTTCGCCCAGCGGGCGAAGACGAAGGAGGGCAGGCTTCAGGTCGAGCTTGCGCAGTATCAGTACCTGCTGCCGCGCCTCATCGGTATGTGGACGCATCTGGAGCGTCAGGCGGGCACGTCGGGCAAGGGGCCCATCGGCTCGAAGGGACCTGGCGAAACGCAGCTCGAGACCGACCGCCGTCACATTCACCGTAAAATTGATAAGCTGAAGGCGGACCTTGAGGAGGTGCGCCGCGTGCGCGCCACGCAGCGCGACCGCCGCAGCAAGAATGAAATTCCTGTTGTCGCTATCGTCGGCTACACGAACGCGGGCAAATCGACGCTGCTGAACGCGCTGACCGGCGCGGGCATCCCTGCGAATGACCGCCTGTTCGACACGCTGGACACGACGACGCGTCTTCTCACGGTGTCTGACACGCTGGACGTCGTCATCTCCGACACGGTCGGCTTTATCCGAAAGCTGCCGCACCAGCTGGTCGAGGCGTTCAAGGCGACGCTCGAAGAGCTGGAATACGCAGATCTCCTGCTGCACGTCATCGACATCTCCGATCCGCATTGGCTCGAGCAGGCGCAGATCGTCGATGAACTCATTGAGGAGCTGGGCGCACAGCAGATCCCGTGCCTGCGCGTTTATAACAAGTCGGATCTCTATTTCGGCGATATCCGCCCGCATGGGGAGGACAGCGTGAACATCAGCGCCAAAACCGGCGAGGGCATCGACGACTTGCTCGCGCGCATCGACAAGCTCCTCGACAAGGGTTCGCGCCGCGTGACGCTTCACTTGCCCTACGACAAGGGCGGGCTGCTCGACATGCTCTACCGCGAGGCGAAGGTCGAATCCGTCGAATACGGCGAGACGATCAACGTGGTCGCGGTCTGCGTCCCGCGCGCCATCGGGCAGGTGAAGGAGTATATCGAGGGCTATCAGGAGCCGAAGGAGGACTGGGAGAAATGACGCTCGAGGCGAAGCGCCTTCTCCTGTGTCCATGGGAGGAAATCCGCTGAAAGGAATTTTGAAGCCATGACCGAGTACCTTGTCCCATACGCCAATGCGGAGAGCGAGTTTGAGGAAAAGCGCTCGCGCTTCATCAGTCACGTTTTTCTGGTGGAGACCGAGGCGGAGGCCCGCGCGCGCATCGACGAGATGAAAAAGAAATACTACGATGCGCGCCACAACTGCTGGTGCTTCGTCCTGCATGACGGCACCGTCCGCTACGGTGACGACGGCGAGCCGCAGGGTGCGGCGGGGCAGCCGATGCTGAACGTATTCCAGCGGGAAAACGTTGAAAACGTGGTGTGCGTCGTCACGCGCTACTTCGGCGGTATCCTGCTCGGCGCGGGCGGGCTGACGCGCGCCTACGCCAAAGCGGCGAAGGACGCGCTCGACAAGGCGGGGAAGGCGCGGATGCAGCCGTTTTCCGTGCTGGCGCTCGAATGTCCGTACCCGATGCTCGAGCGCGTGAAGCTGCTCATCGAAGGCAGTGAGGGACGCATCGAGTCGAGCGGCTACGGCGCAGCCGTGACGCTCACATTTTTGCTGCCCGTGCAGAAGGCGGCGGACTTTTCCGCCGCGCTCACGGAGCTCTCCGGCGGGAAGCTGAGCGCGGAAGAGGTCGAGCGGCGGTTCCTGCCCGGCGCAAGGGAATAGAGAAAAGGAGCACGCGCAAGCGTGCTCCTTTTCACAATTTTTATTGCTTTCCCGCGAGGTAGTAATCGCTCTGCCCCGGATGGTAGAACGGACAGGCGGCCAGCCTGCCGCGCAGGAACGACACCATCTCGTCCTCGTCGAGCTGTTCGTCGCAGTAATAGCTGTCGAACTCTTCATCGTAGCTGTAATAGACGCAGTCCTCACACAGGCTGATGGACATGAGATCATCTCCCAAAAGAAATTAGTGCTGATACTCGAATTCAAGGTTATACATGCTGACGATGTCGCCGTCCTGAATGCCAAGCTCCTCGAGCTGCCGGAACACGCCGTTTTCGCGCAGCATTCTGTCGAAGAACATCCGGCTCTCATAGTCGCCGAAATTGACGTTGCTCATAAGTCTCTCAAGCCACTTGCCCTCGACAATGTAGGTGTTGTCCTCGACGGTGATCTTGAGCGGCTCGCTCGCGTCGATCTTCACGGGCTTGGGGACGTACTCGGGTTCGTAGACCGTGACGGGCGGGAGCGCTGCGAGCTTTTCGGCGATCTTGAGCACGAGCTCGCGCGTGCCGGTGTGCGACGCGGCGGACAGGGCGAAGAGGGGATAGCCGAGCGGCCCGACATGCGCACGCAGCTTTTCAAGAAGGCTCTCGTCCTCCATGATGTCGATCTTGTTCGCAACGACGATCTGCGGGCGCGCAGCAAGCTCGGGGGAGTACTGCGAGAGCTCCGCGTTGATGGCGTCGAAGTCCTCCACCGGGTCGCGCCCTTCGCTGCCCGACACATCGACGACATGGACGAGCAGGCGGCAGCGGTCGATGTGACGCAGGAAGTCGTGGCCGAGACCCGCGCCATCCGCTGCGCCCTCAATGATGCCGGGAATATCTGCCATGACGAACGACACGCCCTCGTCAACATACACGACGCCGAGGTTGGGATAGAGCGTGGTGAAGTGGTAGTTGGCGATCTTGGGACGCGCCTTCGACACGACGGATAGAAGCGTCGATTTGCCGACGTTCGGGAAGCCGATCAGGCCGACATCCGCAAGGAGCTTCAGCTCCAGCACCACATCGTGCTCCTCGCCCTCAAGGCCGGATTTGGCAAAGCGCGGGGCCTGGCGGGTCGGCGTCGCAAAGTGCGCGTTGCCCCAGCCGCCCTTGCCGCCGCGGCAGAGGACGAACGGCTCGGAATCCGACATATCCTTGATGATCTCGTTCGATTCCGCATCGCGCACCACGGTGCCGCGCGGCACGCGGATCGTGAGATCCTTGCCCTGCTTGCCGTATTTGCGCGCGCCCTGACCGTCCATGCCGTTGTCGGCGACATATTTGCGCTTGTAGCGGAAGTCCATCAGCGTGGACATGTTGTCGTCCACGACGAGCACAACGTTGCCGCCGTTGCCGCCGTCTCCGCCGTCGGGACCGCCTGCGGAGACATATTTTTCGCGGTGGAACGCCACCGCGCCGTTGCCGCCCTTGCCCGCGCGGCAGTAAATGCGCGCTTTATCAATAAAAGATGCTGCCATATTGGCACCTCCTTGAGATATCTTGTCATTTCTGAACAAATAGTTTATCCGCTTTTCGGCGCTTCGTCAAGGAAAAAGGATAAATTCAAAAGAAAAATGAAAGCCACGGGAACTTTTTGCCCTCTGCTCCGTCTAATAGGCAGGAAATGAACGGAAAGGACCTGAGAACGATGAGAAACCTGCTTGCACTGATACTTGCCGTCGCGGCGGCGGCGCTGCTGCTCGCCTGCACGAAGGGCACGGAGGAAACGCCGGACGGCGCGGAGCCGGAGCGCCAGACTGCGGATGCGGATACGATGACGCTGCGCGTGGTGGACGGCGCCGGGAGCGATACGCTCGTGCTGGCGGGCGAGACGGAGATCTACACCCTGCCGCTCGAAGGGCTGACGCTTTACCTTGACAACGGCAGCGTGGATGCCTCTGCCATCGAAAACGGCATGACCGCCGAGGTGTGGTACACCGGCGGCGTGCAGGAGACGTATCCTGCGCAGTTTTCACAGGTGGCCGCCGTGTCGCTCTCGCGCGAGGGCGATGCGCGCTATGACCTCTGCGGTCTCTATCTACAGGTGCTTGAGGACCTGTGGAACACTGACGAGGGTCTCAACGGCGGCGCGGCGGTCGTGAGCGTCGATCTGAGCAAGGCGCCCGGCGGGCTGACTGCGGGCGAAAAGGCGGCAGTCGCCTATGTTTTTGCGCAGAAGCACGGCGCGCAGGGCCTGACAATGACGTTCGACGAGCTGCGCGAGGAGGGCTACCTTGCGGCTGAGAAAATGGAGAACGGCGATACGGCGTATTCCTTTACCGACGGTCTGCTCTTTACCATCACACCCGATGAAAGCGCGGAAGGGGAGGATTTTACCGTGCCGGCGATCTGCTTTAGCGCTGGAAAGTGGCGCTCACCGCTCGGTGCGTATTACTTTGCAAACTGCACGGCATCCCGCGGTGATAGCGGCTGGGAATACACCGTCGGCACGGAAATGATCTCCTGAGCTACAGCAGATTTTTTAATTCGAGCAGAGATTCAACGGTCTGGTCGGCCTCGCAGTGCTCCGGAACGGGGCGGTGTGCGTGGTTGTACCAGATCGTTTTCATGCCCGCGTTTTTGCCGCCGGCGATATCGGCAGTCAGCGAGTCGCCGATCATCAC
>DHMW01000072.1:1698-7652 GCA_002405995.1 Oscillospiraceae bacterium UBA4632 | reverse complement strand
CGGCAGGCGTCGAAAAATGCCTTCTGCGGCTTGCGGAAGCCCAGCGTCTCGGAGACAAAGACGTGGGAAAAGTACGGCATCAGCCCCGCGATGGTCAGGCGATTGACCTGCTGGTCGTGGAAGGCATTGCTCGCGGCGCAGAGGATGTATTTGCCGCCGAGATAGGAGCAGATCTCCGCCGCGCCCTCGACGGGGACGGCGGTGGAGTGCAGCAGCGCAAGAAAGCGCTTTTCAAACGCGGGACCGTCCGCGGCGAAGCCAAGCGCTGCAAAGATCGCGTTCCAGCGGCGCGCAAACAGCTCCTGCGCATCGATCTCCCCGCGCTCGAGCGCGCGCCACAGCGCATCGTTGATGCGCGCGAAGACGGCATAGGCGTGCTCGGAAAACGGCAGGCCGTATTCCTCAAACGCCCGCCGCATCGCGGCGCGGGCGCTGAGGGAAAAGTCCAGCAGCGTGTCGTCAATATCTATCAGAACTGCTTTAATCATGCGCATCTCCTTTGCTCCGGTATGCGGTACTGCGGAAAAAGGACCCCGAGCGAGCCGCTCGGGGTCCTTCCTTGCTCAATTACTCAGCGGGGTAAACAGAAGCCTGCTTACGATCCTTGCCGAGGCGCTCAAAGCGGAGCACGCCGCTCTCCTTGGCGTAGAGGGTATCGTCAGAGCCGATACCAACGTTGACGCCCGGATGGATGTGGGTGCCGCGCTGACGCACAAGAATGTTGCCGGCGAGAACGAACTGACCGTCAGCGCGCTTGGGACCGAGGCGCTTGGCGTTGGAGTCGCGGCCGTTCTTCGTGGAGCCGCCGCCCTTCTTGTGGGCGAAAAACTGAAGACCGATGTTCAGCATGGTGATTGCCATCCTTTCTGTAAGATGATCGGAACAGGAGGCTTACGCCTCCATGACTTCGATATTGTCCGGATATTCGCTGTGCAGCTCGGTGAGCAGCAGCATCAGACCCGTTAAAAGCGCCTGACACGTGCTCTCGTTCGCGGCGGACAGACCGCCGGGGAGGCGGAATTCCACAGCGCCGGAGCGTTCATGGATCTTGACGGAAGCGGCGAGACCTAATACATCGTTTACGGTGCTTTCCACAAGGCGGACCGCGCTTGTGATCGCCGCGCATACGATGTCGGAGCCTGCATCGCCATAACCGCTGTGACCCTTTGCATCAAAACCGATGATGCGCTTCCCCTCCGTGAGGAATGTAACGGTGGTCATGGATCAGAACGTGATCTTGCCGATCTCAACCTTGGTATAAGGCTGACGATGACCCTGACGCTTGTGATAGCCCTTCTTCGCCTTGTACTTGTAGACGCGGACCTTCTTGCCCTTGCCGTTCTTGACGACAGTGGCGTCCACCTTCGCGCCCTCCACCACGGGAGTGCCGAACTTGGTGTTTTCGCCGTCAACGATCGCCAGGACCTGGTCGAAGGTCACGGCGTCGCCCGCCTCGACGGGGAGCTTCTCGATGAACAGGGTGTCGCCCTCGTTCACAACATACTGCTTGCCGCCGGTAACGATGATCGCTTGCATTGCTTGCACCTCTTTCCTTTATTACGGACTCGCTCTCGGGGGCGTTCGGCAGGAGCCGGAACTTTATGCCCATTCAAAGCGGCTTTCCAAGTATAACAGCGGGGAAGGGGAAAGTCAAGCAGTTTTTCTATAAGATCCATGCAATTTTGCATATTTTTGCCCGCCGCGCAGAAAATACCGGCAGATCGATTTGATATAAGGAGAGGTGCAATATGGACCTAAACAGACAAAGGCTATGGCGCGCGCTGCCGTTCGTGATGGCGATCCTGCTGCTGACGCTTCTTCCGCTGCAAGGCGCCTCGGCGCTCTTCGGCAGGGAGAAGGAGACGCCGCGTGCCGCGGACGGCGCGCCGGTGGCGGAAAACATGGAGATCAGGGTCTACCGCGGCGTGGCGTATGAGGGCGCGTTCCGCGCAGTGGACAACGAGGGCGGCGCGCTCGCGTTCGAGATCGTCACGCAGCCGAAAAAGGGTACGGCGGAGCTGACGGAGGACGGCCTCGGCTTTGTTTACACTCCGGCGGGAAAGCTCGGCGAGGACAGCTTCACCTACACCGCGACCGATGAGGAGGGCAACACCTCGCTGCCTGCGGCGGTGAGCATCACCATCGAGCGCGCCGCAAGCGGCGTAAGCTACGCCGATATGGGAGGCGATCGCGCCCACACGGCGGCGGTCGATCTGGCTGAGCACGGCGTGTTCGTTGGCGCGAGGATCGGAGACAGCTATTTCTTTGAGCCGGAGCGCACGCTCTCGCGCGGCGAGTTCGTCGCCATGGCGCTCGCGGCGATGGACGTGAGCGCGGAGGCCGTGCAGATGACGGGCTTCTGCGACGATGCGAGCATCCCGACCTGGGCGAAGGGCTACGCCGTGTGTGCGCTGGACGCGGGCGTGATCTCCGGCGTTGGGACGGATGCAGGCGTCGCCTTCTGCGCGAACGATGCCATCACGCTCAACGAAGCCGCGGTCGTGCTGAACAGGCTCCTGCGCGTGACGGATGTGGACCTTTCGGACTACGGCGCCGCCGACGCCTGGTGTGCGCAGGCGGTGGCGAATCTTGAATCCGTCAGCATCATCGAAAGCGGGCGTTTTTCCGCAGAGGAAATGCGCTCCGGCGTGACGCGCGCGCAGGCGGCGGAGCTTTTGAGCGCGGCGATGACCCTGAAGGAAAGCAGGAGCGATAGGGGCATCCTCTCTGTGCTGTTTGGCTGAGAGGCGCGGAGCGCGGGGGAAAAAGCATACAAAGGAGGATGACCGGCGGGTCATCCTCTTTTGCTTGTATTTGGGAAAAAGCTGTGGTAAAGTATAGCTTAGGTTAGTATGGATTAGTGTCCGCCGCCCCCGGCGGGCGCAGGATGATATTTCTCTTTGCGGTAAGGAGGAAGCAGCAATGAAGATCGTGGTCCTGGCGGGCGGGCTGAGCATGGAGCGCAACGTCTCGCTCTCGAGCGGCAACAGGATATGCCGCGCGCTGCGTTCGCGCGGGCATCAGGCCATTTTAGTGGATATGTTCCTGGGTTTTGCAGGCGGCGTGCCGGCGGATGCCTTCGACGCGCCGGACGGCTTCTGCGGCGACTATTCCGTCGCCGAGGCGGAGCCTGACCTCGCCGCCGTGCGCGCGAGCCGCAAGGATCAGAGCCGCAGCGTGTTCGGTCCCGGCGTGCTCGATGTGTGCGCCAGGGCGGACGTCGTATTTCTGGCGCTGCACGGCACCTGCGGCGAGGATGGCCGCGTGCAGGCGGCGTTCGACCTGCTCGGCATCCCCTATACCGGCGCGGGCTATCTCTCGAGCGCCATCGCCATGGATAAGGATCTCACAAAGCGCCTGGTGTCGGACTATGTCATCACGCCGCAGTGGCGCACCGTGCGCTACACGGCGGGGGGGATCGCGCGTCTTGTATCGGAGACGAAGCTCCCGTGCGTCGTCAAGCCCATCGCCAATGGATCGTCTGTCGGCGTTTCCATCGCGCACACGGGCGCGGAGCTCAGGAAGGCGCTCGAAGAGTGTTTGCAGTTCGGCGCGCAGGTCGTGCTTGAGCAGTACATCTCCGGCCGCGAGATCCAGGTCGGCATCCTTGCGGGCAAGGCGCTGCCGTCGATCGAGATCATTCCCAAAACGGGCTTTTATGATTACGCGAACAAGTATCAGGCCGGCGCGGCGGAGGAGATCTGCCCCTCGCCCATCCCCGAGGACTGGGAGATGCGCGTGCGCGCCGCGACCGAGACGGTCTACCGCATCCTTGGGTTGAGCGTTTACTCCCGCGCGGATTTTATCGTCACGCCGGACGGCACGCCGTACTTCCTCGAGATCAATACGCTGCCGGGCATGACGCCCACAAGCCTGCTGCCGCAGGAGGCGGCGGCGGTCGGCATGAGCTATGAGGAGCTGTGCCAGCGGATCGTAGAGGAATCGCTGAAGGAAAAGAGGGGGCTGTAAATGGAACCGATCACAGCAGGCGCGCTGCTCGCGGCAGTGCATGGCGAGCTTTTACAGGGCGAGGAGACGGCAGAGATCCTCGGCGTGAACACCGACAGCCGCACGGTCAAAGCGGGCGAGATGTTCCTGCCGCTCTCCGGCGAGCGCTTCGACGGGCACGATTATATCGAAAAGGCGCTTTCCGCGGGGGCGGGGGGCTGCCTGTGCGCCCGTGTGCCGGAGACGCTGCTGCCCGGAAAATTTTACATCAAGGTGCCCGACACGCTGCTCGCGCTCAAGGATCTGGCCGCGTGGTACCGTTCGCAGTTTACCATCCCCTTTGTGCAGGTGACGGGCAGCGTCGGCAAGACGACGACGAAGGAAATGATCGCCGCGGTGCTCGGCGCGAAGTTTTGTACGCTCAAGACCGCAGCCAACTATAATAATGAGATCGGCACGCCGCAGACGCTGCTGGGGCTTTCCCATGCGCATCAGGCTGCGGTGATCGAAACGGGCATGGACCGCGCGGGGCAGATCCGGTACCTTGGTGAGATGGTGAAGCCCGATATCGCCATCATCACGAATGTCGGCGATATGCACATCGAATACCTGGGCTCGCGCGAAAACATCCTGAAGGCGAAGTGCGAGATCTTCGAGAATCTTAAAAAAGACGGCCTCGCCGTCTTAAACGGCGACGACGAATTGCTCAATACAGTAAAACTTTCGCAGAAAGTATTGCGCTGCGGCCTGTCGGAGCACTGCGATGTCCGTGTCAGCGGGGTGGAGGATCTCGGTATCGACGGCGTGCGCTGCACTGTGACGACGGAAAAGGCGCGCTACGTGCTCACGATCCCCGCGCCGGGGACGCACATGGTCTACTCCGCGGCGATGGCAGCGGCCATCGGCGAGTACCTTGGCGAGACGAGGGACGAGATCGAGCGCGGCGTCGCGGCCTACGAGCCGTCCGGCTCACGGATGCACGTGATCCGGCTTTCGGAAAACCGCCGCCTGCTCGACGACTGCTACAACGCAGGTCCCCAGTCGATGGCGGCGTCGCTGCGCGTGCTGGGCGCGAGCGGCGGAAAAAAGACCGCCGTCATCGGCGACATGGCGGAGCTCGGCGCGCTCACCGAGCGCGCGCACAGGGAGATCGGCGAGCTCACAAAGGAGCTCGGCATCGATGCTGTCATTGCCATCGGTGAACGGGCAAAATACTTTACAGAAGGGAACTCCTCCGCGCAGTGGTTTGCGTCGGTGCAGGATGCGCTTCCTGCCGTGCGGGCGGCATTTAGCCCCGGCAGTGCGATGCTCGTCAAGGCGTCGCACTCCATGCACCTTGAGCGGCTCGTAGAGGAACTGACCAAAGCATGATCGATATCAGCGTATCGGGACTTGTCAAGTCCTTTGATCTTGAAAAGAAAATATTGGACGGCATCACCTTCCAGATCGACACGGGCGAGCGCGTGGGCCTTCTCGGCAAGAACGGCGCGGGCAAGACGACGCTCTTCCGCATCCTGACCGGCGAGCTTGACTACGATGCGGGCGAGGTGAGCATCGCCTCGGGGCGGCGCGTAGGGCTTATCTCACAGATCCCCGTTTACCCCGCGGGCTATACGGTCGAGGATGTGCTCAAAAGTGCCTTTGCACGGATGCAGAAGCTTGAAGACGAGATGAACGCCCTCTCGCAGCAGATGGCGGACGGCGACGAGAGCGAAGGGACGCTGCGCCGCTACGGCGAGCTTTCCGCCAAGTTTGAAGCCCTCGGCGGCTATGATACGGAAACGCCTGTCAACAAGGTGGCAAACGGACTTTCCATCCCGCCGGAGATGCGCGAGCGGCTGTTCGACACGCTCTCGGGCGGCGAAAAGACGCGCGTGAACCTCGGCCGCCTCATACTGGAGGATACGGATATCCTGCTGCTCGATGAACCAACAAATCATCTGGATCTGCACGCCATCGAGTGGCTGGAGCAGTATCTATCCTCGTTCAAGGGCACGGTCGTCGCC
>DHMW01000072.1:0-1587 GCA_002405995.1 Oscillospiraceae bacterium UBA4632 | reverse complement strand
GAGTTTTACAGCGGCAACTACAGCTTCTACGCCGTGGAAAAGGAGCGGCGGTATCTGGAAAAGCTGCGCCAGTACGAAAAGGAGCAGGCGAAGATCGCCCAGCTCGAAAAGAGCGCCGAGCAGCTGCGTATGTTTGCCTTCAAGGGCATGGATAAGACGTACCGCCGCGCGCTGTCGATGGAAAAGCGCATCGAGCGGATGCGCACGACGGACAAGCCCACGAGGGAGCGCGCCCTGAGCGCGCAGTTCAAGTCGCAGGAATTCTGCGGCGACGAGGTCTTTTCACTCAGGAGCGTCAAGAAGAGCTTCGGCGGCCGCGTGCTGTTCCACGACGTCGATTTGCAGGTGCGCGGCGGCGAGCGGATCGCGCTCATCGGCGATAACGGCACGGGCAAATCGACGCTCATCAAGCTGCTGATGGACGAGGAATATCCCGACGAGGGCAGGATCAGGTTCGGCCCCTCGGTGCGCATCGCGTACCTGCCGCAGATCGTCACATTCGACGTGCCGGAGCGCAATCTGGTCGATACGATGCTCTACTCCAAGCGAAATATCACGCCGCAGTCGGCGCGCGACCGGCTTGCCGCCTTCCACTTCACGGGCGAGGACGTGTTCAAGAGCGTCAGCGTGCTCTCGGGCGGCGAGCTGAGCCGGCTGAAGCTCTGCATCCTGATGGACGAGGAGGTGAACCTCCTGATCCTCGACGAGCCGACGAACCACCTCGATATCGCTTCGCGCGAGTGGATCGAGGAGGCGGTGGAGAGCTACGACGGCACGCTCCTGTTCGTCAGCCACGACCGCTATTTCATCAACCGCTTTGCAACGCGCGTGTGGGAGCTGGAGGGCGGCGTTATCACCGACTATCCCATGGGCTTTGCCCGCTACCGCCAGGTCAAGGCGCTGAACGCACAGGCGAAAAATGACCATGCGGAAAAAGCTGTAAAGGAAAAAACGGTTACAGAGAAACCGAAGCCGAACCGCGCCGCACAGCAGGCGCGGCGGCAGCTGACGATCTGCGAAAAGGAAATTTCCGCGCAGGAGGCTGCCATCGCCGGGATCGGGCGGCGCCTTGAGGAAGCCGGCAGCGACTACGAGCGTTACAGCGAGATATACAGGGAGAAGGAAGCTGCCGAGCAGAAGCTCAGCGAGCTGATGGAAAAGTGGGAAACGCTCGCCGAGCAGGCGGGCGAATGAGGAAAACGCCATGAAAAGACAAAAGAGGCTGTGGACAGCGGCGGCGGTCTGCGCCGTGCTCGGCACGGCGTGCCGCGGCATCCCGGGCGTGCGCTTTGCGGGTCTGCTGTTCTGGTGCCTTGCCGCGCTCCTGATCGTGTTCGCTGTGCTCGGCCGCGTGGACAGACCGTGGGCGCAGTGGGCGCGGTGCGCGCTGCTCGCGCTGGTGTGCGCCGGCGCACTCGCGTTTGCATGGCTTGAAGCGCTCATCATCGGCGATGCGCACACCGACCCGGAGGCGGAAAATGCGCAGTGCGTCATCATCCTCGGTGCGGGGGTGAACGGCACGGAGCCGTCGCTGATGCTCTCGTCGAGATTGCAGGCGGCGCTCGATTTCATCGCGGACAAGCCGGA
>DHMW01000035.1 GCA_002405995.1 Oscillospiraceae bacterium UBA4632 | reverse complement strand
CCTGGAAGGAGCTCATGCCGCTGTCCTGCTTCTTGCCGCGCAGCGACAGATTGCCGAACACACTGTGCCAGCCCTCCTTGAAGCAGCGCAGCTGCACGAAGCGGGTCTTGATGGAGTACCAGAGGCCCACGCCGATGAGCAGGAACACGAGAATATAGTTGCTGAGGTATTCATTGATCTTGCATACGATGGGAAACAGTGTGCTTTCGATGGACTCAAACATGATGCTCTCTCCTGAAAAATAAAGAAGTTGCCGATACGAAGACCAGCAACTCCGGAAAAGCTTATTGCATATTGGGCGGAAACGGCACGGAAGCGGCGCGGCAGAAAATGCCCGCTTGTCCCTGTCCCTTTGCCTGAGAGATTCGGTCCTCCAAAAAGAGGACCTTGCACCTTCGGCACCCAATTCAATGAGTTCTCCAGAGTTACCTCCGCCCGCAGTTTCGCAGGATCCTGCGCGCATCATCGGTCGATATTCGTTTGTTTCAGCAGAAAAAGGGTAACATTCCATAAAGGAATTGTCAAGACGCTCCCGCGCGGTGGAATGACCAAAGATTTGGGCGGCACATCGTGCATTATGACGGAGAACTTGCAATTTTTAACCGTTATCGGAGGAACTCTGAATTTTTTGAAGCACATCCTGCGCAAAGCGCTCCGTGGCGGCGCTGGCGGGAACACTGCGCAGCATGCAGAGGTCCACGGTGCGCGGCGGGATGGAAAAGGCGGTGGAAAGCTCGCGGATCGTGCCGGCGGCAAGCTCGCTGCGCACAAATTCGCGCGTGACGCCCGCCACGCCGAAGCCGATGCGCGCAAGATCGACGAGCAGGCTGCGCGCGCCCAGCTCGATCTCCGGCGTGAGGCGGACGCCGCTTTGCAGAAAGTATTTTTCCAGGTAGACGCGGGAGGAGGCCTTCTTTTCCAGCAGGATGAGAGGAAAGGCGGCAAGCTCCGCGGGCGTGTAGGGATGGGAGAAGTCGCAGGGGTAGGCGGGCGAGGCGACAAAGGCGGCGTGCGTTTCAAAGCAGGGCGTGTGGCGCAGGTCGTCCGCGTCGCCGGGGGCGCTGGCAAAGGCAATATCCACCTTGCCCGCGCGCAGGAGCCCCAGCACCTTGTAGCTGCGGCCGGAGAGGATGCGGATATGGATGTTGGGATAGGAGCGGTGGAAGGCATCGAGATGCGGGAGGAGGAATTGGCTGGTGACGGTGTCGCTCGCGCCGATGACGAGCGTGCCGGCCTGAAGGGTGCGCGTCTGCTGGAGCTTGTCCTCGCCGGTCTCGAGCAGGCCCATGGCGCGGCGGACGTATTCAAAAAGCAGCCGCCCGTCCTCCGTGAGCGTGACGCCGCGCGGCGAGCGCAGGAAAAGGCGCGTGCCGAGCTGCTGCTCGAGCTGCTTGACGCTCTGGCTGACGGCGGACTGGGAGAGATAGAGGCTTTCGGCGGCGAGGGAGATGCTGCCGGCCTCGGCGACCTCGCGAAAAACGCGGTAGAGCTCCAGCTTGACCATAGGGATCGCTCCTTTGCAATAAGCTGCGGTGATAATAATTATCTCAAATTGATATTTTACTTATGCCGCTGACCATGATTATAATAGAAATGCTGCGGCTGCGCAAGAGGCTTTGCGCCCGCCCGCGGCGGAGAGACAGGGAAGCTGTTATTGCTATATGAGGAGAGAGTGACATGAGAATGATCGGTACCGTGGTGCGCGGTGTGCGCGCGCCCATCATCCGCGAGGGGGACAATATCGCCGAGGTCGCCGCCGCTTCCGTGATGGAAGCATGGAAGGAGGCGGGCATCGAGCCGCGTGACCGCGACGTGGTGGCGGTGACGGAGTCCGTCGTCGCCCGCGCGCAGGGCAACTACGCAACGCTCGGCCAGATCGCAAAGGACGTGCGCGAAAAGACCGGCGGCGGCACCGTGGGCGTGGCGTTCCCGATCCTGAGCCGCAACCGCTTTTCCCTGCTGCTGCGCGGCATGGCGATGGGCTGCAGGAAGGTCGTGCTGCTGCTGTCCTACCCCTCCGACGAGGTGGGCAACGGGCTGGTCGATTGGGACAGGCTGGACGCGGCAGGCATCGACCCCTACCGCGACGTGCTGACGCTGGAGCAGTTCCGCGGGAAGTTCGGCGCGGCGGCGCACCCGTTCACAGGCGTGGACTACATTGATTACTATTCCGGGATCATCACGGGCGCAGGCGCGCAGGCCGAGGTCATCTTCGGCAACCGTGTGCAGACGCTGCTGGACTACACCGATACGGTGATCACCTGCGACATCCACACCCGCGCGCGCAGCAAGCGCCTTTTGAAGGCGGCGGGCGCAAGGGTCGTGCTGGGGCTGGACGATCTGCTCAACGCGAGCGTGGACGGCAGCGGCTACAACGAGGAATACGGGCTGCTGGGCTCCAACAAGGCGACGGAGGAGACGGTGAAGCTCTTTCCGCGCGGCTGCATGGCGGTCGCCGGAGAGCTGAGCGAGCGACTCAGCAGGGCCAGCGGCAGGCGCATCGAGGCGATGGTCTACGGCGACGGCGCATTCAAGGACCCTGTCGGCAAGATCTGGGAGCTGGCGGACCCCGTGGTCTCGCCGGGCTACACGAAGGGCCTTGCCGGCACGCCGAACGAGCTGAAGCTCAAGTATCTTGCCGACAACGATTTCGGCGAGCTTGAGGGCGAGGCGCTCAGGCAGGCGATCGAGGCGCGCATCCGCGAAAAGACGGACGAGAGCCTCGTCGGCAGCATGGTGTCCGAGGGCACGACGCCGCGCCGCCTGACCGACCTGATCGGCTCGCTGTGCGACCTGACGAGCGGCAGCGGCGACAAGGGAACGCCCATCGTTTACATCCAGGGCTACTTTGACAACTACGCCAACGACTGAAGAAAAACGGCAGATAAAAAATCGCACCTCGGACGAGGTGCGATTTTTTGTCAGGCGCGCAGCAATCAGGCGCGCTTTTCCGCATGTTCGAGCGCGTCGGCGACAGGGGAGAGCCAGTCTCCCTCGAAGTCCTCGATGCGGCCGGCATCCGTCAGCGCGGCGAGCGCGGGGTCGATGGGCATCTGCGCCAGCAGCGGCAGGTGATGGCGCGCGGCGGCCTCCCTGCTGCTGCCTTCGCCGAAAAGATAGATCCTTTTGCCGCAGTCGGGGCAGGAGACATAGCTCATGTTCTCCACGAGACCGACGATGGGGACGTCCATCTTTTCCGCCATCTTGACCGCCTTCTCCACGACCATGGAGACAAGCTCCTGCGGAGAGGTGACGACCACGATGCCGTCGAGCGGGATGGACTGGAAGACGCTCAGCGGCACGTCGCCCGTGCCGGGGGGCATATCGACAAAGAGATAGTCCACGTCCCAGACCACGTCCGTCCAGAATTGCTGGACGACGCCGCCGATGACGGGCCCGCGCCAGAGGACGGGGTCGGTCTCATCCTCGAGCAGGAGGTTGATGGACATCAGCTCGATGCCCGTGCGGCTCACGCAGGGGTAAAGCCCCGTCTGCGTGCCGACGGCCTGCCCGTGCACGCCGAATGCCTTGGGGATGGAGGGACCGGTGACGTCGGCGTCCATAACGCCAGTCTTGAAGCCGCGGCGGCGCATGGTGACGGCGAGCTGGCTCGTGACCATGGATTTGCCGACGCCGCCCTTGCCGGAAACGACGCCGAACACCTTGCCGATGCGGCTCTCGGGATGCGGGGCCTTGCGCAGGGACTGCGGCGCGGCGCGATCGGCGCAGCTCTCGCCGCAGGTGGAACAGTTGTGGGTGCATTCGCTCATAGATCAGCACGCTCCTTTGCTTGATTCGTTCAGTTTATACCCGAAAAGGGAGGAAGTCAATCCGTGCTCACTTTTTGCTCCTGCTGCCGTAGACCGCGTGCAGGCGCGCCGCCTCGCGGCGGGCCTCCTCCTCGCTGTCGGCAAGGCGGGCGCGGATGCCGGAGAGCAGCTCCTCGCGCGCGGCCTTGAGCTGCGGGTGGGAGTGGAGCAGGCGGCGCTCGAAGATATCGGCACTGTCACGCAGGGCGATGGCGCGGTCGCGCGCCTCGAGCCGGCGCTGGGCGAAGCGCTCCTGATTTTCCTCGCGCTTTTCGGCAAGGAAGTCCTTCAGCTCTGATTGCAGAGCGCGCAGCTTGCCCATCTGGGCGCTGAGCTGGATGGCGCTGCGGACGGAGAGGACGGTGTCCATGAGGTAGATGCCGAAAACGAACGAGGCGAGCGGGACGGTGAGCGATGCGCCGAGGGCGGCGATATGCGCCCAGAGCCAGGGCTGCACGACGTGGCACAGCAGCACACAGGCAAGACCGAAGCACGTGGAGTTCAGGAGGCAGACGCGGCCGTTGATCTGGAACTTATAGTGCGAGTAGTCCCACCAGCGCATGTGGAAGAGCTTTTCCATGATCCAGCTGGTGAAGTATTCGAGGATGGAGGTGAGGATCGCGCCGAAGAAGAACGTGAGGAACGGATTCCGGAAGCCGCCGTGCAGCCCGTAGAGCACCAGAAGCGCACCGTGGCCGTAGATGGGACAGAGGAAGCCGTTGAGAAAGCCGCGCTTTTCGCACAGGCGGCCCTTGGGGATGGAGCAGTAGAGCATTTCGCCGCACCAGCCGAGGGTGCTGTAGGCAATGTAGAGCAGGAAAAGCTCGCAGAGATCCTCGAACGAGGAGGGCAGAGGGAGGGCTTGCAGTGTTGCCATGGAAGGAATCTCCTTTATTATAATGTGAGCGTTGTGACGCCCCGGCGTCCGGCGAGATAGGCGCTCTCGCGGTGCTGGCAGGTGAAAAGCAGGATCTGACGGGTGCGGCTCTCCTCAAGCAGGAGGTCGAGCGCGGCGGCGCAGCGCGCGTCATCGAAGCGCACGAGCGCATCGTCGAGCAGGAGGGGAAGCGGGTCGTCCGCGGGGAGGACGCTTTCGCAGATGGCAAGGCGCACGGCGAGGTAGAGCTGATCGAGCGCGCCGAGGCTCAGCAGCTGCGCATCGTGAGAGACGGCCTCGCCCGCCTCGCCCGCCAGTGCGGAAAATGTGCGGTCGAGCAGAACGCTGTTGTATTTGCCGCCCGTCAGGCGGGAGAAAAGCTCGCCCGCGCGGCGGCTGAGAGCGGGGGAGAAGCGGCTTTGCAGGGCGGTGTTGGCACTTTGCAGCGCGTCCATCGCGAGGGCGAGAGCGTCGTACTCCTTTTGCTTTTGCGCGAGCGCGCCGCGCTTTTCCGAAAGCTCGGCGGAGAGCGCGGCGGCATCGCCGATGGCGCGGCAGCGGCCGGAGGTGTAGTCGAGGGTGCTCTGCGTCTCGCGGCGGCGGGCGAGCAGCGCGGCAAGCGCATCTTGCAGCTCCGCGCGGGTGCGGGCGGGGCGCGCGGCGGGCTCGCCGGGGAGGATGTCCTTCGGCTCCCGGGCGGAGAGGAGCTCGCAGCGCAGCGAGAGCTCGCTCGCCTCGCGCGCCAGGGCGTCCAGCTCCGTGTACTTTTGCAGTGCAGTATCGAGATACGCGCTGACGCGGGAGATGTCGCTCGCGGGGATGGCCGCGAGCAGCTCGCGCACGGCGGCGTCATACAGCCTTTGCTGCGCGGCGGCGTCTGAGCGCGCATCGCGCAGCGACTGCTCCAGGACACTGCGCCTTTCGTCATGCAAAGCGCGGGCTTTGCGGGCATTATTCTGATTTAAGACAAGAAGCGAAGCCAGTGCAGCGCCGGAGACAATGCGCCCGGCCAGCGCGGCACCGCGGGGCAATGCAGGGACAAGGATAAAGAGCAGCAATAGCGCGGCGCTTGCTATGATATAAGGTAATAGTGAGCGCGGGCGCGCGGCGGGCGCTGCGTCAAAATCGGATAGGGCGCGCACGGCGGCGTCACAGCGCTGCTGCGCATCCGCGGCGGCAGCCTCGAGGGAGGTGAGCGCGGCGAGCTTTGCGCGGCCCTGCTCCAGCGCG
>DHMW01000040.1:15173-16597 GCA_002405995.1 Oscillospiraceae bacterium UBA4632 | reverse complement strand
ATCCTCTACGGTATGATCTCCGCAGTCGGCGTGCGCAACATCGTGGAAAACCAGGTCGATCTCACCAAGTCCCGCAACCTGATCATCGCGGCGGTCATGTTTGTCAGCGGCCTCGGCTTCAGCTCGGTCGGCGGTGTCACCTTCACCGTCGGCTCCGCGGCGGTCACGCTCTCAGGCCTTGCCATCGCGGCGCTCTGCGGCGTCATCCTCAACGCCATCCTTCCCGGCAACGACTACGAGTTCGGCGTCAGCGTTACGGGCGACAAGTCCGCCGACCTCGGCAGCTACTAAGAAAGAAACTCCAAACAGCGGATCAAAAAGGAAGCGGCTCTCTCAGCCGCTTCCTTTTTTCGCTCCTTCGTGTTATACTTGATTCAAAATTCCTTTCAGGAGGCATCATCATGGAAACCATTAGGCCCGGGCGCTACCGCCACTTCAAGGGCAAGGAATACGAGGTCCTCGGCGTCGCACGCCACTCCGAAACGCGGGAGGAGCTGGTCGTCTACCGCGCGCTGTACGGCGAATTCGGCCTCTGGGTGCGGCCCGCCAGCATGTGGAACGAGACCGTCGAGCGTGACGGCAAGACCTTCCGTCGGTTCACCTACATCGGCCAATGACGGACTATACGCTCATCCGTGCCAGGCGGCGCACGATGTCCCTGCAATTGGACCGCGACGGCCGCGCCGTCGTCCGCGCGCCCTACGGCGTCAAGAAGGAGTTCATCGACCGCTTTGTCGCCGAGCACGAGGACTGGCTCCGGTGCGCCCGCGAAAAGCAGACCGCGCGTCGCCTTGCCCATCCCGAGCCGACGGAGGCGGAGCGCGAGGCGCTCCTCGCGCGTGCAAAGGAGTATCTGCCCGCCCGCGTTGCTTACTGGAGCGCCGTGATGGGACTTGCGCCCTCCGGTGTGAAGATCACCTCTGCGCGCACGCGCTTCGGCTCATGCAGCGGAAAAAACAGCATCTGCTTTTCCTGGCGGCTGATGCAGTACCCAAGCGAGGCGATCGACTACGTCGTCGTCCACGAGCTCGCGCACATCCGCCGCCACGACCACTCCCCCGCGTTCTACGCGCTCATCGAGCGCTATATGCCCGACTGGCGCGAGCGCGCGGCGCTGCTGAAAAAGTAGACGGCAGAGGCCACGCAGGCCGCGCGGTGCAGCGCCCGGAGCAGGTCAATTGCAGAACAAGCAGACAGCAGGCGCCGAATGCCAAGGCATTCGGCGCCTGCCGTCTCTGCCGGGCAAGCGGTCTCCGTCACTTGCCCGCGTAGGTCACATGCAGCAGCTCGTGGCAGCGCTCCTCGCCGTACTCCGCCATCATACGCACCACGATGGGGTTGCGCTCGGCGCGCTTGAACATCGCCGCATTGTCGGACTGGTGCAGACCGTCGCCGCGCTTTTCCTTCGTGGCTTTGAGCCCGTA
>DHMW01000040.1:12365-15117 GCA_002405995.1 Oscillospiraceae bacterium UBA4632 | reverse complement strand
GGCTGTCCCGCGCCGCCGACGCAGCCGCCCTGGCAGGTCATGACCTCGACGAGATGATAGAACTTCTTCCCCTCGTCGATCTCCTTGAGGAGCTTTCGCGCGTTGGCAAGGCCGTTGACCACGGCAAGCTTCAGCTCGGTATCGCCGACAGTCACGCTCGCCTCCTTGACCGGTTCGTCACCGCGCAGGCCAAGGATGCTGATCTCGCGCAGGGCGTTCTTGCTCTTATCCGGCAGGCAGTGGCGCACCACCGCCTCAGCCACGCCGCCGCTCGTGCCGTAGATGACCGCCGCGCCGGAGCCGAGACCGAACGGAAGATCCGGAGATTCCAGCTCCAGCTCATTGAGCTGGATGCCCGTCTCCTGCATCATGTCGATGACCTCGTGCGTCGTCAGCACCAGATCGACGTCGGGGCGTCCGTCATGAATGAACTCCTCGCGCGCCGCCTCCATCTTCTTCGCCGTGCAGGGCATAATGGCGATGTGGTAGGTCGTGCGCCCGTCCTGCGCGTCCTTTTCCGCGTACCTGTCGCGGAAGATCGCGCCCACCATCTCCATCGGCGACTTGCAGGTGGAGATATTCCTGAGATACTTGGGGTTCTCGTTTTCCAGATACTTCACCCACGCCGGGCAGCAGGAGGTGAACATCGGGAACGGACCGCCGTTTTTCAGCCGCTCCAGGAATTCCTCCGACTCGGCGATCGTCGTAAAGTCCGCGCCGAACGTTGTATCATACACCTCGTCCACACCCATCAGCTTGAGCGCTGTGACGAGCTTGTCGAGTACGTTCTCGCCCGCAGGAATGCCGAACGCCTCGCCGACCGCCACGCGCACCGCAGGCGCGATCTGGATGACCACGCGCTTTTTGGGGTCGTGGATGGCGCGCCACGCCTCGCCGATCTGATTTTTCACCGTGATCGCGCCGGTGGGGCACACAGCGGCGCACTGGCCGCAGCTGACGCACCTAGTCTGCGCCATTTTGCGGTCGAACGCGGGCATGACGCGCGCATTGCTGCCGCGGTAAGCAAAGTTCAGCACGCCCATGCCCTGCATTTCCTCGCACACGCGCACGCAGTCGCCGCAGAGGATGCACTTGTTCGGGTCGCGCAGCACGGCGGGGGAGGTATTGTCAAGCTCATAGCGCTCGCGCGTATCGGGGAAACGCACGCGCCGCACGCCGAATTGCTGCGCCAGCGCCTGCAAATGGCAGTGTCCGCTCTTTTCGCAGGTGGTGCAGTTGCAGTTGTGCGAGGCGAGCAGCAGCTCGAGGATAACGCGGCGGTGCTTCAAAAGCCGCGCGCTGTTCGTGCGGATGCGCATCCCGTTGCGCGGCTCCATCGAACAGCTTGCGTCGATCTTGCCGGTCTCCTCATTCTCCACCACGCACATGCGGCACGCGCCGTAAACCGAGAGGTCGGAGTAGTAGCAGAACGTCGGCATCTCAATGCCCGCCTTGCGGATGACGGAAAGCACGTTCTTTTCGCCGTCGAAGCTGACGCGCTGCCCGTCGATGATCATCATTCCCTTTGCCATTTCTCTCAGCCCTCCTCTTCAATGGCGTCGATCGCGCCGAAGGGGCACGCGCCCCAGCATGCACCGCAGTGGATGCACTTTTCGTTGTCAATGACGTGCGGCATCCGGATCTCGCCGGAGATCGCCTCCATCGGGCAGTTGCGCTTGCACTTGCCGCAGCCCTTGCACAGCTCCGGCTTGATGACAAGGCGGCGCTTGCGCCCATTGCAGATCGGGCAGTGGTGATCGACGACGTGGGCAAGATACTCGCTGCGGAAATATTTGAGCGTGCTCACCACCGGGTTGCACGCCGCCTGGCCCAGCCCGCACAGCGCCGTCTCGGTGATCGTGCGGGAGAGCTCCTCGAGCAGGTCGAGATCCTCAAGGCTGCCCTCGTTGTTCACAATGCGCGTGAGTATCTCCAGCATCCGCTTCGTCCCCTCGCGGCAGGGCACGCATTTGCCGCAGCTCTCGTTCTGCGTGAAGCTCATGAAAAAGCGCGCCGTTTCCACCATGCAGGTGCCCTCGTCCATGACGACAAGGCCGCCCGAGCCGATGATCGCGCCGACCTTCTTGAGCGAATCGAAGTCCAGCGGCAGATCGAGATGCTCCTCCGTCAGGCACCCGCCCGCAGGACCGCCGATCTGCACCGCCTTGAATTTTTTGCCGTCCTTGATTCCGCCGCCGATGTCAAAGATGATCTCGCGCAGCGTCGCGCCCATCGGCACCTCGATCAGCCCCGTGTTCACCACGTTGCCCGTCAGGGCGAACGCCTTTGTGCCGGGGCTTTTCTCCGTGCCGATGCTGTGGAACCATGCGCTGCCGCGCAGGATGATCTGCGGAACATTGGCGTAGGTCTCCACGTTGTTGAGCACCGTGGGCTTTGCCCACAGGCCGTGCTCCACCGTGCGCGGCGGCTTGACGCGCGGCATGCCGCGCTTGCCCTCGATAGAGGCCGTCAGCGCGCTGCCCTCGCCGCAGACGAAGGCGCCCGCGCCGCGGTTGATATGCAGGTGGAAGGAAAAGTCCGTGCCCAGGATGTTGTCTCCGAGCAGCCCCAGCTCCTCGTCCTTGGCGATGGCGATGCGCAGGCGATCGACCGCCAGCGGATACTCCGCGCGGACGTAGATATAGCCCTCGTCGCTGCCGGCGGCGAGCGCAGCGATCATCATGCCCTCGATGACCGAATGGGGGTTGCCCTCCATGATGGAGCGGTCCATGAACGCGCCGGGGTCGCCCTC
>DHMW01000040.1:6006-12258 GCA_002405995.1 Oscillospiraceae bacterium UBA4632 | reverse complement strand
CACTTTCTGCCCGCGGGGAAGCCCGCGCCGCCGCG
Source organism: Oscillospiraceae bacterium UBA4632 (assembly GCA_002405995.1). Classification (GTDB taxonomy): domain Bacteria; phylum Bacillota; class Clostridia; order Oscillospirales; family Oscillospiraceae; genus Hominicoprocola. The sequence goes on along the minus strand of DHMW01000040.1, from coordinate 12,223 downwards.
GCCGCGCAGGCCGGAATCGAGGATCTCCCGGCAGATGTCCTCGTCCGTCATCTCAAAAAGCGCCTTTTCAAAGGCGGCATACCCGTCGTGGGCAAGGTACTCGTCAATGTCCTCGGCGTCCGTCGTGCCGCAGTTTTCCAGCACCACGCGCTGCTGCTTGGCGTAGAAGGGGATCTCGTTGTGTCCCACATACTTTACGCCGCCCAGCTCATAGAGGAGCCGGTCGATGACCTCGCCGCCGAGGATGGTCCGTTCGATGATCTCGTCGCAGTCCTCCAGCTTCACATGCGTGTAGAGGATACCCTCCGGTTCGATCTCCAGCAGCGGTCCCATCTCGCAGAAGCCGTGGCAGCCGCTCTTTTTGAAGTGGATGGCGTCGTCTCCGCCCTCATGGCGCAGCGCCACGCGCGTTTTGAGCCCGCGCTTTTCGCATTCGGCCTTCAAGTAGTCGTAGATCTTCAGCGAGCCGCCCGCAATGCAGCCCGTACCGGCGCAGACGAGGATCTCGCGCTTATCCGCCGCCAGCAGCTCCTTGGCCTGCACGCGCAGGGCATTCAGGCGCTCTCTTGTCAGCTCAGCCATTCTGCGCACCCTCCTTTGCCCGGATATCCTCAAGCAGCGCAAGCGCCGTCTCGGGGTCCATCTTTGCATGCACCTCGCCGTCGATCGTCATGACCGGCGCAAGGCCGCACGCGCCGAGGCACGCAACGGTCTCCAGTGTGAACAGCCCGTCGTCCGATGTCTTTTTCTTGCCGGAAAGGCCCAGATACTCATATACCGCGTCGTAAATGGGCCCGGACTTGCGCACATGGCACGCCGTACCCGCGCAGACCTTGACGATGTGCTTTCCCTTGGCCTCAAGCGAAAAATTCTCATAAAACGTCGCCACGCTGTACACGCGCGATACGCTGATATCCAGCGTGTCGGCGATCAGCGTCAGGTTTGCTTCGCTCAGATAGTTGAATTCTGCCTGCACATCCTGCAAAATCGCGATGAGATTTGCCGCATTGTTCCCATGCGTCTCCAGAATGCCCAGCACCTTCTGCGTATCAGGTTTCATAATCATCCTCCTAAAAAACCATCTGGCGACGATTATACCTTATTTTTTTGTGCACTTTCAACAGATTGCGTCAAAAGCCCCCATTGATTATTCCTATAGCTGTGTCTCCTCCTGCCCTTTCCAATAAGTGCGGCGCCTTCACGCAGAAAGGGCGCCCGCGGCGCCATCGCCGCGGGCGTCCCCGCATTTTTCACGATCTCGCATCCGGCGCGCCGCCCCGGCTCACTGCGGGCCTTTCGGCATCCGCTCCTTGACCGCCTTGCCGGTCGGCGTGGCGGCAAGCCCGCCGAGCGCCGTTTCGCGGAACTCCACCGGCATCCGCCGTCCCACCTCGCCCATCGCGTCGATGACCTCATCGACGGGGATACGGCTCTCGATGCCCGCCAGCGCCATATCCGCCGCCGAGATCGCATTCACCGCACCGATAACGTTGCGCTTGACGCACGGCACCTCCACAAGCCCTGCCACGGGGTCGCACACAAGCCCCATCAGGTTTTTCAGCGCCATCGCCACCGCGTGCCCGATCTGTTCGTTCGTGCCGCCGCGCAGCGCAACGAGCGCGCCCGCCGCCATGGCNNCCCGCCACCGGGTCGCAGATCAGGCCCATCAGGTTTTTCAGCGCCATCGCCACCGCGTGCCCGATCTGTTCGTTCGTGCCGCCGCGCAGCGCAACGAGCGCGCCCGCCGCCATGGCCGACGCCGCGCCGATCTCCGCCTGGCAGCCGCCCGCCGCTCCGGAGATGCTCGCGCGGTAGGCGATGACCGCGCCGATGCCGGAGGCGACGTACAGTGCCTCGAGCAGCTGGTGCTGCGTGTACTGCTCGCGCTGGCACAGCGGCAGCAGCACCGCCGGCAGCACGCCGCACGAGCCTGCCGTGGGCGATGCCACGATGCGCCGCATACAGGCGTTGGATTCCGCCATGGAAAGCGCCTGCACGATCACCTCGTCAAGGAATTCCCCGCCGATGCTCCCGCCGCGGCGCGCATACAGGCGCATCCTGAGCCCGTCGCCGCCGACAAGGCCGCTCACGCTGCGCTGCGTGCCGGTATAGGAATCCGCCGCATCCTGAATAGCCTGCCAGGTCGTCAGCATCTTCGCCATCGACGCCTGACGGCTGACCTGCCGCTGCTCCATGTCATAGCGCAGCACGATCTCCCAGAGCGGCAGCTTCAGCCGTGCGCTCTGCTCAAAGATCTGCTTCATCGAATCCAGAACCATCGTCCTCATCCTCCTTGTCGTAGTAGGTCACACTCAGGATGCCCGGCAGCTGGGCAAAGAACGCCACCTGATTGGGCTTTACGTGCTGATCCGTCTCAATGACCATCAGCGCGTCGCCGCCGCGGCGGTGGCGGTTCACGCTCATATTCGCCACATTGATGCGCAGCTGGCTCAAAATCGATGTGATCGCTGCCACCGAGCCGTGCTCATCCTGATTGCGCACGATCAGCGTGTTGCTCTCGCCGGTGAAATTCACGCAGATGCCGTCCAGCTTGTTCACTATGATCGCCCCGCCGCCGACGGAGGATGCCTGCATCTGCAATTTCCGTCCGCTCACGCCCACAAGGTCCAGCAGCGCCGTGTTCGGGTGTGCGTCGCGCAGCTCCACTGCGCGGAAGGAATAGCGCAGCCCCGCCTTGTCCGCCTCCTCATAGGCGTGCGGGATGCGCAGGTCGTCCGGCTTCATCCCCAGCAGCCCCGCCAGCAGCGCGCGGTCCGTGCCATGCCCGAAGCCCGTTTCGGCAAACGAGCCGTGCAGCCCGATCCGCGCCTCGGCGACCTCCTCTCCGAGGAGGGTCCTGCCCATGCTGCCGATGCGCGCCGCGCCCGCCGTGTGCGAGCTGGAAGGGCCGATCATCACCGGTCCCATCATATCAAAAATGTCGATCATCTCTCCGCAAATCCTTTCCGCAGATTCCTCTCTGCGTCAGTATACCGCAGCGCCGCGCAGAAAGCGAGGGGGGCAAGGGCGCCGCTGCGCTGCGGTCATTTGATAAGCACTGTGAAATCCGCGCAGGGCGCTCAGACGTCCTCCGCGCGCCGTCCGACCGACCGCTCCGCCGCAAAGCCCTCGGGGTACCGCTTCCTGAGCTTTTCGATGTTGCCGCGCAGGATCTCCTCCAGCGGCAGCCCCAGCGCGGTCGCCGCCTCCGCCAGATACCACGCGATATCCCCCAGCTCCCTTGCAAGGTGCTCTCTGTCCAGCTCATGCCCCTGTGCCAGCCATTTCTTCACAATGTCGATCGCTTCGCCGGACTCGCCGCACAGCCCCATCACGCTGTTGATCAGCACATCCTTCTGTGCGAGCGCCGGGTTCAGGGTGGTCATCGCCAGCCTCTGGTATTCATTCACGTCCATAGCCGTTCTCCCCATGTTTTATTTTCGCGCCGCCGTTCCTCCCGCGGCGGAAACGGCGGCAGGCACGGCAGAGTGCTCCGCCGTGCCTGCACGCAGGTCCCTTTCCCTTACACGCGCTTCCACTTTGCGCCGCCGGGCACGTCGGTCACTTCGACGCCCTGCGCCTTGAGCTCGTCGCGGATGCGGTCGGCCTCGGCAAAGTCCTTCGCCTTCTTGGCCTCCGCGCGCCGGCGGATCAGGTTCTCGATGCCCTCGTCCACCGTGCCGTCCTCGGAGACGACCGTGAACCCGCCCGTGCTCTGCCGGGATGCGGCCTTTTCCTTCTTCTCGCGCTCGGCTTCTGCCTTTTTGAGCAGGTCGAGGCTCAGTACCGTGTCGTATTCGCCGATGATGGCAAGCTTCGTCGCACCCGTGGTCTTGGCCTTGAGCACGTCGTAGAGCGCGGTCACGCCCATGGCGGTGTTGAGGTCGTTGTCCAGCTCCTTCATGAACTTCGCGCGGTACTCGGCGCGAACGGCCTCGTCCACGCCGCCCTCGTCCTTGATGTTCGCGATCTTTGCAATGAGCTTGTTGTACGCGGCGACCGCGTTGTCAAGATTTTCCCACGTAAAGACAAGGCTCTTGCGGTAGTGGCTCTGCAGGCAGAAGAAGCGGTACGCCAGCGGGTCGTAGCCCTTTTCTTCAAGCAGCGAGACCGTCAGAAATTCGCCCTTGGACTTGGACATTTTGCCGTCGCTCGTGTTCAGGTGCGCCACGTGGCACCAGTGCGGGCACCAGGGGTGGCCGAGGTAGCTCTCGCTCTGCGCGATCTCGTTCGTGTGGTGCGGGAAGGCGTTGTCCACGCCGCCGCAGTGCAGGTCGAGGTATTCGCCGTTGTACTTCATCGAAATGCCGGAGCACTCGATGTGCCAGCCCGGATATCCGACGCCCCAGGGGGAATCCCATTTGAGCGCCTGATCCTCGAACTTGGACTTGGTGAACCAGAGGACGAAGTCGTTCTTGTTCTTCTTGTTCTCGTCCTCCTCCACGCCCTCGCGCACGCCGACGGCGAGGTCCTCCTCGTTGTGGTCGTTGAAGATGTAGTAGCGCTCGAGCTTGCTCGTATCAAAGTACACGTTGCCGCCGGCGAGGTAGGCATAGCCGGTGTCGAGCAGTTTTGTGATGATCCTGATATAGTCGTCGATCAGACCCGTCGCAGGCTGGACGACGTCGGGGCGCTTGATGTTGAGCTTCCTGCAGTCGGCAAAGAACGCGTCAGTGTAGAACTTGGCGATCTCCATGACGGTCTTGTGCTCGCGCCTCGCGCCCTTGACCATCTTGTCCTCGCCCTCGTCGGCGTCGCTCGTCAGATGGCCGACGTCGGTGATGTTCATCACGCGGTTCACGCTGTAGCCCGCAAAGCGCAGGTACTTTTCCAGCACATCCTCCATGATGTAGGAGCGCAGGTTGCCGATGTGGGCAAAGTGGTACACAGTCGGCCCGCAGGTATACATCTCCACATGGCCGGGCGTGTGGGTCCTGAGTTCTTCCTTTTTGTGGGTCGCGGAATTGTATAAATACATGATGGCTCTCCTTTGAGAAGATGAAATGATAGGGTCAGTCCGCCTCTTTGAATACGTCGAGATTCTTCGCAAAGTATTCAATGCCGGAATACACCGTCGTGCCGACGATGACGGCGATGCACACGGTGTTCAGGATGCTGCTGCTGAACACCAGCATCAGGCACAGGCTCACCATAGTCGAGGCGGTCTTGATCTTGCCCGACCACGCCGCCGCAATGACGCGCCCCTGCTCCACGGCGACAAGGCGCATCCCGGAGACGGCAAATTCGCGCAGCAGCACGACGGCAAGGCACCAGCCTGGCATCTGCCCGCTTTCGACAAAGTAGCACATTGCCGCCATGACGAGCATCTTGTCCGCCAGCGGGTCCATGAACTTGCCGAAATTTGTGATCTGGTTGTAGTGGCGGGCAATGTAGCCGTCAACAAAATCGGTCAGGCATGCGATGATAAAGATGCCGAGCGCCCACCACCGCGCGCCTGTGAAGCCCCAATACAGCACCACCAGGAACACAGGGATCAGCGCGATACGCAGCAGCGTCAGCTTGTTTGCAGTTGTCATTTCTCTCTTTTCCTTCCGCCTCGCAGGGTCTTTGTTTATTCGACCGCTTCACCGGTCAGCTCTCCGTCCATCGTGCCCGTCAGGCGCACGTTGACGAACTCACCTGCCATTATATCACGATCTGCGGAAAAGTAAATCTTTCCGTCGATATCCACGGATTCTGCGTAGCTGCGGCCGGCAAAGGACTGCGACTCCTTGTTCCAGCCCTCGCACAGCACCTCGCGCACATCGCCGAGGACGGATTCGTTGTACGCGTCGATGATGTCGCTCTGCACGTCCACGAGCAGCTCCGTGCGGCGCTGGGCCTCCTCGGCGGAAACGTGCTCCATCCTCGCCGCCTTTGTCCCGTCCTCGGGTGAGAACGGGAACACGCCCGCGCGCTCGATCTTCTCCTCGCGCAGGAAGCCGCACAGCTCCTCAAACTCCTTCTCCCCCTCGCCGGGCAGGCCCGCAATGATCGACGTCCGCAGCACCAGGCCGGGGATCCGCGCGCGCAGCTCGCGGAACACCCTGCGGATGCTCTCCTTCGTGTCGCGGCGGTTCATCGCCTTCAGGATATCGTCGTTGCAGTGCTGGATGGGAATGTCGAGATACGGCACGATCTTCTCTTCCCGCGCGATGGTGTCGATCAGCTCGTCGGTGATCTCGTCGGGATAGAGATAGTGCAGGCGGATCCAGTG
>DHMW01000040.1:4593-5961 GCA_002405995.1 Oscillospiraceae bacterium UBA4632 | reverse complement strand
GGCGGATCCAGTGGAAATCGAGCCTGCACAGCTCGCGCAGGAGCGCAGGGAGCCGGTGCTCGCCGCTCAGATCCGTGCCGTAGCGCGTGATATCCTGTGCAATGACGATCAGCTCCTTCACGCCGGACGCCGCCAGCTCGCGCGCCTCGTCTAAAAGCTCGTCCATCGGGCGGCTGCGGTAGCGCCCGCGCAGGCGCGGGATGACGCAGTAGGCGCAGCAGTTGTCGCAGCCCTCGGCGATGCGCAGATACGCGTACCACGGCGGCGTGGAAAGGATGCGCGCGCCGCCCTGCGCGCAGTTCTGGATGTCGCCCATGTAGCAGGGGCGCAGGCCGCTGCCGGCCATCACCTCGTCAACGGCGCGGGCAATGTCGCCATAGCTGCCGGTGCCGAGCACCGCGTCCACCTCGGGCAGCTCGTGCAGCACATCGTCCTTGTAGCGCTGCGCCATGCAGCCGGTGACGATGATCCTCTTGAGCTTGCCCTCTTTTTTCAGCTCCGCCATTTCAAGGATATTGTCGATCGCCTCCTCGCAGGCGGACGCCAGAAAGCCGCAGGTGTTGACCACCGCCACATCCGCCCCCTCGGGCGAGAGGACGATCTCGTGCCCCGCCTGCTGCACCGTGGCCATCATCTGCTCGCAGTTGACCTGATTCTTGGCGCAGCCAAGGGAGATAAAAGAAACACTGTAGGGCATAGTTTTACTCCTGAATGTAGAAATTACTCGAAATATTACTCTTCGTAGTCGAATTCTGCCGCATTTTCGTCCCACTCGGCGAACGCTGCGCGCACATCGCGCCAGGCAAAGCCCCGCCGCAGCAGCATGTCGGACAGGCGCTTGCGCCCTTTTTCGTCGAGCGAGCGCCCCTTCGTTTTCTGCGCGATCACGCGCGCGATAGCCTCCTGCGCGTTGGGCAACTTCGACAGCGCGTCCTCCCACAGCGCGCGCGGCACGCCGCGCCGGTAAAGCTCGTCGCGGAGCTTTGCCTCGCCGTAGCCGGCGGCGCTGTAATGGCGCACAAGCATCGCGGCATAGTCCGCATCGTTCAGCGCACCGATCTCCTCCAGCCAGTCGCACGCCGCTTCGGCGTCCGGGGCATCTGCACCCTTTTCACGCAGCTTTTTCGCCAGCTCCCTGCGCGACAGCGGACGGGACGAGATCATATTCGCCGCGCGCACGCGCGTTTCGCTCCGCGCGGCCGACTGCTGCAATTCTACCACAGTCTCCGCGTCAATGTCCAGCCCCACATATAAGCCGAAACGCAGAAGCTCGCCCTCGGTGATCCGGAGGAGGTCTCCCCCCTCCAGATGCACGAGAACGCGCTCCTGCTTATGCTTCGACCGCTCGATCTTCTCAATCTTCATCCT
>DHMW01000040.1:0-4575 GCA_002405995.1 Oscillospiraceae bacterium UBA4632 | reverse complement strand
TTCGCCGCCACGCGGGACTGGCCGGTCATCAGCTTGTCGAAATTCCTGCGGATGTCCGCCTCCAGCTGCTCAGCGATCTCGGGATTGTTTTTCAGATACTGCTTGGCCGCGTCGCGCCCCTGCCCGATGCGCGTTTCGCCCATCGAGTACCACGAGCCGCTCTTCTGCACCAAGGCCGAGCTTGACGCCAAGGTCGATCAGCTCGCCGATGAGCGAGATGCCCTCGCCGTACATGATGTCGAACTCCGCCTCGCGGAACGGCGGCGCCATCTTGTTCTTCACGACCTTGGCGCGCGTGCGGTTGCCGATGATCTCGCTGCCGTTTTTCAGCGATTCGATGCGCCGCACATCGATGCGCACGCTCGCATAGAACTTGAGCGCGCGGCCGCCGGTCGTGACCTCGGGATTGCCGTACATGACGCCGACCTTTTCGCGCAGCTGGTTGATAAAAATGACGATGGTGTTCGTCTTGCCGACCGCGCCGGTCAGCTTCCGCAGCGCCTGCGACATCAGGCGCGCGTGCAGACCGACGAAGCTGTCGCCCATCTCGCCCTCGATCTCCGCGCGCGGCACGAGCGCCGCCACAGAGTCCACCACGATCACGTCGATCGCACCGGAGCGCACCAGCGCCTCGGTGATCTCGAGCGCCTGCTCGCCGGTGTCCGGCTGAGAGACGAGCATATCCTCCACCTTCACGCCGAGCGCGCGGGCGTAGGTGATGTCGAGCGCGTGCTCGGCGTCGATGAATGCGACCTCGCCGCCCGCCTTCTGCGCCTGCGCCAGCACGTGCAGCGCCAGCGTCGTCTTGCCGGAGGATTCCGGACCGTAGATCTCGATGATGCGCCCCTTGGGCAGTCCCCCGATGCCGAGCGCCAGGTCGAGCGCCAGAGAGCCTGTGGAAACGGACTCCACATTGCTCGCGCTGTTGTCGCCGAAGCGCATGATCGCGCCCTTGCCGTAGGTGCGCTCGATCTGCTGCATCGCAGTTTCGATCGCCCGCTTCTTATCGTCCGCCGCCGCGGCTGTCCTGGTCTGAGCCTTTTCCGCCATGTTGCTTTCCTCCCATATATGTAAAGTAGCCTTGCTTTTCAGATGTGGTCGCACAGGGTGCCGAACACCACGCGCGGGATAGCGTTCAGGTCCTTGACGATCTGAATGTCGCCGAAGCCGTTCGCGCGCATGATGCGCAGCACGCTGTCCGCCTGCCCGATGCCCGCCTCAAAAAAGAGCATCCCGCCGGGCGCGAGCGCGTCGCGCCATTTCTCGCAGATCACACGGTAGAAATCCAGCCCGTCCTCCCCGCCGTCGAGCGCCATGCGCGGCTCATGCTCGCGCACGGAGGGATCCAGCGCGTCCACGTCGCTGCTCGGAATGTAGGGCGGATTGCTGACAAGAAAGTCAAACTCGCCGAGCGCGCGCGAGGGCTTCTCGCGCGCGTCGAGCTTCATGCTCGTCACGCGCCCGGTCAGATTGCTGCGGCGGACATTCTGGCGGCATATCTTCAGCGCCTCATCGTCCAGCTCGCCCAGCAGCACGCGTGCGTGCGGCAGATTCGCCGCCGCCGCAAGCCCGATGCAGCCGCTGCCGGCGCACAGGTCAAGGATGCGGCAGCTCTCGCGCGGCCGCGCCGCGTCGATGAGCTTCGTCGCCAGCACCTCCGTGTCGGGGCGCGGGATCAGCACCGCCGGAGAAATGTCAAGCGGCAGTCCATAGAACTCCCATTCACCGATGAGGTAAGCCACCGGCTCGCCGTTCAAATGCCGCTGCACGAGCCGGCGCGCTGCGCGCTCCACCTCCGGCGAGGCGTAGAGCGAGCCGTCGCGCACCAGCTCCTCGCGCGTCTTGCCCGCCGCTGAACACACCAGCTCACGCGCAGACTGCGTCGCCTCCTCGTCGCCCGCGCGCCGGAGCTCCGTGCGCAGGTCCAGATAAAGGTTGTTGTATGTGATCGCCATGACTCACCACGCATCCTTGCCCTGCTGCTCGGGGATCACCAGCTCGAGCGCGCGGATGGCGACCTCGAGCATGCTGTCGTCCGGCTCGTTGGTGGTGAAATTCTGGAGCCAGAGCCCCGGCTTTGCAAGGAGCTTCGTCACCGGATTGTCGTGCCCGCCGACATAGCGGTTGAACTCATAGGTCACGCCGATGATGGGGATCAGCAGCAGCAGGTGCAGCCCCATGCGCACCCAGATATTGCGCCAGTCCACAAAGCTGAACACGAGGCTTGACACCAGGATCGACACGACCACCACCACAAAGAGGAAGCTCGTGCCGCAGCGCGGATGATGGCGCGGCTGGATGCGGCAGTTCTCCACCGTCAGCGGCAGCCCCGCCTCGTAGCAGAAGATCGTCTTATGCTCCGCCCCGTGGTACTGGAACACGCGGTAGATGTCCTTCTGCTTCGAGCACAGCACCAGATACCCGAAGAAGATCGCCAGCTTGATGGCGGATTCGATCAGGTTATGCACCGCCGCGCTCTGGATATAGGGATCGATAAAGCCCGCAAGGAATGTCGGCAGCAGGAAAAAGAGCAGGACCGTCAGCCCCAGCGACAGCACGACCGCCAGCGCCGTGACGAATTTCTGCATCTTCTCGCTGCCGAATTTCTTTTCCAGCCATTTGTCGAATTTGCTCGGCTCGCCAAGCTCCTCGTCGGGAAAATAGTCCGCCGAGAACATCAGCGCCTTCACGCCCCTGACCATCGAATCGACAAACGTCACTGCCCCGCGGATGACCGGCAGCCCCAGAACGGGGTATTTGTCCCGCACGAGCGTCAGCTCCTCGACCTTTTCCACAAGCCCGTCCGGCGAGCGGACGACGATCGCCTGCTTGCCCGGCCCGCGCATCAGTATCCCCTCGATCAATGCCTGTCCGCCGATGCTGGTGCGGAATTTCGGCTTGGGGACTGTTTCCTTTGCCATGATGGGTTCTCCTTTTTCTGTGAGATATCATAACACAGCTTTTGCGAAAATGCAACAGCTGTTCTATTTTTTCGATGATTTTCCGGCTCAGCCGATCGGGAGCGCAATGGTCACGACCGCGCCGCCGCCGTCCGCGTTGGCGATGTTGAACGTGCCGCCGTGCAGGCGCACGATCTCGTCGCACACGGCAAGGCCGATGCCGCTGCCGCGCGCCTTGGACGAGCCCTTGTAAAACTTCTGCTTGACGAACGGCAGCTCCGCCTCCGGGATGCCGGGGCCGTGATCGCGCACGCGGATAACGAAGCTCCCGTTTTCGCACGCAGCGCTCACGTCGATGCGCCTGCCGCTGCCGCCATGCTTGGCGGCATTGTCCAGCACGTTGCAGAACACCTGCTTCATCCGCTCGCTGTCGGCCGCAATGAGCGGCGCTTCCCCGTCAGGGCCCTTGTAGCTCACCTCGATGCCCTCCTGCCGGAACAGCTCAAAATACGTGTACACCGCATCCTCCAGCTCTCCGGCAAGATCCACGCTCTCCACGCGCAGCGTAAAGCGCCCGTCCTGCATCTTGGTGAATTCCAGCAGCTCCTCCACCATCGTGGTCAGCCTGCGCGACTCCTTCATGATGATGCCGAGCCCCCGCCGCGTCTGCTCCAGATCCGCGCCAGGATCCGCACTCAGCGTCTCCGCCCAGCCGTTGATGGCGGTGAGCGGCGTTCGCAGCTCGTGCGAAACGGATGAGATGAATTCCTGCTGGATCTTTTCCGACTGGCTGATCTTGAGCGACATGTCGTTGATGTTGTCCACCAGCTCGCCCAGCTCGTCGCGGTAGCGGTTTTCGATCAGGATACCGTAGCTGCCGCCGGAGATGCGCCGCGCCGCATCGCTCACAACGGCGACCGGCTCGACAACGTTATTGATGAAGATGGCGTTCGACGCGGCGATGAGCGCCATGCACGCCAGCGCGATCGCCGAGGCGATCAGCGAATCTGTCAGCACGCGGTGCTGCGCCTCGCGCAGCGAGGTCACGTACCGCAGCACGCCGATCACGCGGGAGTTGAAGAAAAGCGGATAGGAGATCGACAGGATATCCTCTCCCGTCTGCGGGTCGCGGCCCTGAAAGAATTTGATCTCGCCGGCAATGGCGGCATCAATGTCGCCCGTGCCGGGCGAGGTGCCCGCCGTCAGCCCGTAGGACGAGACCTGCACGCGCCCGTTGGTGTTGATAAATTGCAGCTCGATCGTGTCCTTCTCCTCAAAGGTCTCCGCGGAGTAGGACGCCAGGCGGTAATACTCGCTGTAGCTCTTCACGCCGTAGCCTGCAAAGGTCTCGGCGGCGATACGGGCGCGGCTTTCCAGCCCCGTGCGCATCGCGTTGTAATAATACTCCTGCACGCCCACGGTGAAAAGCGCCACCGCCATCACCAGCAGCAGCAGGATCGGCAGCGCCGCCGAGAGCATCCAGCGCTGGCGCAGGCCGCGGATATGCAGGCCCGCGGCAAGTCCCTTTTTCGTTTCCGGCACGCAGATGCCCTCCTCTCGCGCCGCCTGTCAGCGTTTTTCCCTTACACCGTCCACTTGTAGCCGAAGCCCCAGACGGTCGAAATATACTTCGGCTCCTGTGCGTCGTCCTCGATCTTCAGCCGCAGGCGGCGGA
>DHMW01000116.1 GCA_002405995.1 Oscillospiraceae bacterium UBA4632 | reverse complement strand
AGCACGCAGACGCAGGCGTTGATGACCTCGGTGAGGTTATGCGGCGGGATATTCGTCGCCATACCGACGGCGATACCGCTCGAGCCGTTCACCAGCAGGTTCGGGAAGCGCGCGGGCAGCACGCGGGGTTCCTTGCGGCTCTCGTCGAAGTTCGGGTCCCAGTCCACCGTGTCCTTGTCGATGTCGCGCAGCATTTCGTTTGCGATCTTCGACATTCTGGCTTCGGTGTATCGGTAGGCGGCCGGAGGGTCGCCGTCGATGGAGCCGAAGTTGCCGTGGCCGTCCACGAGCATATAGCGCATGGAGAAGTCCTGCGCCAGACGCACCAGCGCGTCGTAAACGGAGGCGTCGCCGTGCGGATGATATCTACCAAGAACGTCGCCGACGCAGGTCGCCGACTTTTTGAACGCCTTGTCGCTCGTCAGGCCGTCCTCGTACATGGCGTACAGGATGCGGCGGTGGACGGGCTTCAGACCGTCGCGCACGTCGGGCAGCGCGCGCCCGACGATGACCGACATCGCATACTCAATGTAGGAGGACTGCATTTCGTGCACCAGCTCGCTCTGCACGATCTTCTGATCGGGAAAGCGGATATCCTCTGGCCTGTAATCCACGTTTTTGTGTGCCATTTTTTTCGTCCTCCCTCCTTAAAAGTCCAGATTGACCGCGTATTTCGCGTTCTGCTCGATAAACTCCTTGCGCGGCTCGACCTTCTCGCCCATCAGCACCGTGAACGTCTCGTCCGCGAGCACCGCGTCCTCGAGCGTGATGCGCTTGAGCGTGCGTTTTTCGGGGTCCATGGTCGTCTCCCACAGCTCGTGCGGGTTCATTTCACCAAGGCCCTTGAAGCGCGAGATATCCACCTTCGCGTTCGGATTGTCGCCGCGAAGCTCAGAAGAGTAAGCGTCGCGCTCCTCCGGCGTGAAGGCAAGACGCGTCGTCTTGCCGCGCGTCAGCTTGAACAGCGGCGGCACCGCGGCGTAGACATAGCCGTTTTCGATGAGCGGGCGCATATAGCGGAAGAAGAACGTCAGCAGCAGCGTGCGGATGTGCGAGCCGTCCACATCGGCATCCGCCATGATGATGACCTTGTGGTAGCGGAGCTTGTTGATGTCGAAATCCTCGCCAAGGCCGGCGCCGAGCGCGATGATGACGGGCTGGAGCTTGTCGTTGCCGTAGATCTTGTCGGCGCGCACCTTTTCCACGTTCAGCATCTTGCCCCACAGCGGCAGGATCGCCTGGAAGCGCGAGTCGCGCCCCTGGGTCGCCGAGCCGCCTGCGCTGTCGCCCTCAACGATGTAAATTTCCGTCAGCTCGGGGTTATTTTCGTTGCAGTCGCGCAGCTTGTCGGGCATTGCCGCGCCGCCGAGGGCGCTCTTGCGGCGGATGGACTCGCGCGCCTTGCGCGCAGCCTCGCGCGCGCGGTTGGCGGTCATGGCCTTGTCGAGGATCGTGCGCGCCACGGCGGGGTTTTCCTCGAGGAACTGCATCAGCCGGTCAGACACGATGCCGTCCACCAGCGTGCGGATCTCGGAATTTCCGAGCTTCGCCTTCGTCTGCCCCTCGAACTGCGCGTTCGTGAGCTTCACGGAGATCACGCAGGTCAGGCCCTCGCGGCAGTCCTCGCCGCTGACCTTGTCGCCCTCCTTGATGATGCCGTTTTTCAGTCCGTAGGCGTTCAGCACGCGCGTGAGCGCGGCCTTGAAGCCCGTCTCGTGCATGCCGCCCTCGGGCGTGTGGACGTTGTTGGCGAACGAGAGGATATTCTCCTGATAGCCGTCGTCATACTGCAGCGCAAGCTCGGCAAAAGAATCGCCCTTCATGCCGCTCATGTAGATGACCTGCTGGTGCAGCGGCTCCTTTTTCTTGTTGAGCCACGTGACAAATTCGCGGATGCCGCCCTCGTAGCACATCGAGTCGCGGCGCTCGTTCTCGGGCTTTTCCGCGCTCTCGCTGCGCTTATCCTCGATCGTGATGCGAAGGCCCGCGTTCAGAAACGCCTCCTCGCGCATTCTCGTGTGCAGCGTCTCGTAGGAGTATTCCAGCTCCTCAAACAGCAGGTAGTCGGGCTTGAAGGTCACGGTCGTACCCGTATGGTCAGTCTCGCCGATGATCTGCATCTCCTGCGTGATCTTGCCGCGGGAGAATTTCATCTCGTAGATCTTCCCGTTTTTATGCACCTGCACCGTCAGCCATTCGGAAAGCGCGTTCACCACGCTCGCGCCCACGCCGTGCAGGCCGCCGGAGACCTTGTAGCCCCCGCCGCCGAACTTGCCGCCCGCGTGCAGCACGGTATAGACGACCTCGAGCGCGGGCCGCCCCGTCTGCGCCTGGATATCCACAGGGATGCCGCGGCCGTTGTCCACCACGGTGATGGTGTTGCCCTCGTTGATCGTTACGTTGATCTCCGTGCAGTAGCCCGCGAGCGCCTCGTCGATGGAGTTATCCACAATTTCGTACACCAGGTGGTGCAGGCCGCTGAGCGAGGTCGAGCCGATGTACATGCCCGGGCGCTTGCGCACCGCCTCCAGTCCCTCGAGCACCTGGATCTCCGAGGCGTTATAGTCGTTGCTCTGATCCACTGCCGTGGACTGTAAGCGTTCGTTGTCAGTCATTTGCGTTTCTCCCCTTATTTTTACGGGATCTCACGATCCCCTGATATACGGCAGCGCCAACGCCCGCGCCGATGAGCGCCGCGAGCAGGTAGGTCACGATGATGACCAGCACAAGGAGGAAATACCCTCCGATGATCGCGCCCAGCAGCTCGCAGGCGAGCAGCCCCGCGCAGACGGCGATGGGAAGCCACCACTTCCGCCCGCCGCTGAGCAGCGCCAGCTGTAAAAGGGCGCCTGCCAGCACCGTCAGCGGCAGCAGCACATTGCTCGGCGCACCGAAGCCGGGACCGCTGAAAACAGCCAAAAACAGGTTGTATAAACAGCGAAGCGTCAGCATTATTGCTCCTCCATTCTCTTTTGCAGCGTCTGGCTCGAAAGCTCGGACAGATACACGAGCTGCGGATGATACGGGTGGTCGCACACGAGGAAGGACTTTGGAATGTCCCCGCAGGCGTCGATGACGAGGCTCTCGTCCTCCGCGCGCCTAAGAAATTCCGCCGTCCGCTTCGACTGCGATGTGATCTCGAGGTCAAAGACGCCGATGATGTGCTTTTCCGGCAGCATCACGTTGTTGCCGATGTGAAGATACATGGTTTCTCCTTTTTGCGCTCACACGACCGCGCCGCCTGCGATATGAAACACCTTGCCGCTCAGCAAGGTCCCAAGTCTATCCTCCTCGCAGCACGTGATGAACACCTGCCCGCCGGAGATGCGGTTGAGCACATATTCCTGCCGCCTTGGGTCCAGCTCGGACAGCACGTCGTCGAGCAATAAAAGCGGCGTGCGGGACGTGATCTCGCGGTAGATCTCCCGCTCGGCGAGCTTGAACGCCAGCGCCGCCGTGCGCGTTTGCCCCTGCGAGGAAAACTGCCGCGCGTTCACGCCGCCGACCGTCACGGCGATATCGTCCTTGTGCGGTCCCGACAGGCACATTCTTGATGCCCGTTCCGCCGCGGCGTGCGATGCCTGATGCGCGCGCAGCTGCTCGTAGACCGTTTCGATGGGCGCGAGCGGGTCGGTGATGGTCGAAACGGTCTGATATTCAACGCCCAGCTCCTCCCGTCCGCCGGAGCACTCGCGGTGCGCGGCGGCGGCGTATTCGCGCAGCCGCTCGCAGAACCTGGCGCGGTAGTAGACGATGACAGCGCCGCTGCGCGCCATGCTCAGGTCAAACTCCGGCAGCGTGTCGAGAAGCGACGGATGCTCCTCGCTGTCGCGCAGGATGCGCGTTTTGTGCTCGTAAGCCCTGTGATAGTCCGCAAGCGCCTGCGCGTAGCGCGCGCGCAGCTGGCAGAGCGCGTCGTCCATGAATCGCCGCCGCGCGGCAGCGCCGTCGCGGATGAGCAGCAGGTCCTCCGGGCAGAAGTAGACCGCGCCGAGCACGCCGCTGAGGTCGCTTCCCTTTTTCGCCGGGACCTTATTGATGAGGATCCTTCTCCGCCGTCCCGCGGCGAGTGAGATCTCCAGCAGAAAATCACGCCCGCGCGCAAAGGCGTTCGCCCTGATGGAGCATTCGCTCCCGCCGAAGGAGATCAGCTCGCGCTCGGAGTGCGCCCGCGGCGAGCGGGCGGAGGCCAGGTAGACGATGGCTTCAAGCAGATTCGTCTTTCCCTGCGCGTTTTCGCCGGCGATGACGTTGCAGTCCGGCGCGAACGATACATCCAGCTCCTTGTAATTGCGGAAGCCTTGCAGCGCAAGCCTATCGATCCGCATAGGAGACCGCCAGCTCCTCGCCGCCGTAGGCGACGAGATCGCCCGGGCGGATCTTTTTGCCGCGCATCGTGCATACCTCGCCGTTCACAGAAACGCTGCCCTCCTGAATGACGATCTTTGCTTCGCCGCCGGTGGATGTCAGGCTGGCAAGCTTTAGAAGGTCCTGCAATTTGATAAATTCCGTTGTAATGGTGATATTGATCATAGTCCGTCCTTATATTGTTGCACGTTCCGGTGCAACAGCGCGTGATTTTTTCAATTTGCCTTCAGCCGCACGGGCAGCACCATGTAGAGAAAGTTTTCCTCGCCCCCGACCGGCACGATGATCGCCGGGGAAATGCCGGTGTTCAGCTCGATCCGCACGGTGTCGGCGGGCGCATAGCGCAGCGCGTCCATCAGGTAGCGGTTGTTGAAGCCGATCTCCAGCCCCTTCCCGTCGCCCGCGATGCGGCAGATATCCTTCGCGTCGCCGTTCGCGGTGCGCGCAGACATCGTCACATAGCCGTCCTCGAATATGCAGCGCACGGGGCTTTTGAGCTTTTCGCTGATCACAACGCTCACGCGCTCCAGGCTCTGGAGCATCGTTTTCGTGTCGGCTTCCACCGCGATGGGATTTCTGCGCGGGATGGCGTTCCGGTAGTCGAGGAACTCGCCCTCCAGGCGGCGGCAGATCAGCTCCGTCTCGCCCACCTCAAAGAGGATGTGGCGCTGGCCGGGCGTGATGGTCATCAGTTCGTCGATATCCTCGCAGATGCGCTCTACCTCGTTGAGCGCCGTGCCCGGCGCGACGAATGAAAACGCGCCGCCCTCGATCTTCTCCAGCGGCTCGCGCCGCAGCGCCAGGCGGAAGCCGTCCACAGAGACGACAGTCAGCCCCTCGGCGCCCACCTCGAACAGCGATCCCATGTGAACGGGACGCGCCTCGTTGGTCGAAACGGCGAAGCTCGTCTGCTGGATCATGGCCTTGAGCGTTTTTTCCGCCAGCTGGACGCTGTAGCTCTCCTCCACCTCCGGCAGCTCCGGGAAATCGGCGGCGGAAAGCCCCATGATATCAAAGTCCGCGTCCCCGCAGGAGAGGTGCACGAGGAATTTTTCGTCGCTCGTCACCGTCACGGTGTCGTCGGGAAGGCGGCGCAGGATCTCGCCGATCAGCCGCGCGTTGAGCACCAGCTCGCCCTCCGCCGCGACCTCGGCGGGGAAGCGGGTGCGGATGCCGGTCTGCATATTGTAGCCGGAGACTGTCAGGCTCTCGCCGCCGCAGTGCAGCAGCAGCCCCTCGAGCGCGGGGATGGAGCTTTTTGCGGCGACGGCGCGGGAGGCGGTATTGACGGCGTTTTGCAGCAGCAGCTTTTCGCAGGAAAATTTCATGGCGGCGTTCCTCTCAATCTGTTGGAATTTTTCTTTTTGGAAAAGAAAAAGGGATATCGTTTAGAAATAGCAGTCGTAGGGCGGGAAAAATGTGGAAAACCCAAATTTCGCCGGATTTTTCAGGGAAAATTTTTCCACAGCCCCTCTGCGGAAAGCATCATACCTTTCCACAGGAATTTTTTCTTTCGTATTTTTCCACAGCCTTGTCGTCCACAGTGCTGTGAAAGCTGTGGAAAACCCGCTCAATGCTTGGAGTTGATGTTGATCGTGATCTCCTTGATCGTCTGGCTGAACGCCGGGTCGGACTTCATCTTTTTCCCGATCTGCTCGAGCGAGTGCAGCACGGTCGTATGGTCGCGCCCGCCGAACTCGCGCCCGATGTCGGGCGTGGAGAGGGCGGTCATGCGCCGCACGAGATACATCGCCGCCTGGCGGGCGTTGACGATCTCGCGGCTGCGGGCGCTTCCCTTGATGACCTCCTCGTCGATGCCGAAGTAGCGCGCCGTTTCCGAAATGATCATCGCGGCGGTGGGTGCAAGGTCGGTGCTCTTTTTCATAAAGTCCTCCACCGCGCGGTGCGCGGCGTCGGCGTCCATCTCCTTGCCGATCAGGTCGCGGTAGGCAAGGATCTTGTTCATCGTGCCCTCAAGCTGGCGGACGTTGGACGTTACGTTTTCGGCAATGTATTTGGCGATGTCGTCGTCGATGACCGTGCCCCACTGCGCCGCCTTGTTTTTCACGATCGCAAGGCGCGTTTCGAAGTCGGGCGGCTGCACGTCCACGAGCAGGCCCCACTCAAAGCGCGTGCGCAGCCGGTCGTCGAGCAGGTGCATATCGGACGGCGGACGGTCGGACGTCAGCACGATCTGCCGCCCCGCCTCGTAGATGGTGTTGAAGGTGTGGAAGAATTCGTTCTGCACCTGCTCCTTGCCGGCGACGAACTGCACGTCGTCCACCAGCAGAAGGTCGGCGTCGCGGTACTTGGCGCGGAACTCGCTGCCCCGTCCGGCACGGATCAGCTCGATGAACTCGTTGATAAAATCGTCGCCCTTGATGTAGATGATCTTCGCCGAGGGGCGGCTCGCGCGGATCTGGTGCGCGATGGCGTAGATCAGGTGCGTTTTGCCAAGGCCCGAATCGCCGTAGATGAAAAGGGGATTGTAGCGGTCGCTCGCCCCGTCCGCCACGGCGCGCGCGGCGGCGTAGGCCATCTTGTTCGACTCGCCCACGACGAAGGTGTCGAACGTGAACTCGCCGGACTCGAGCAGCGAGACAGCCTTCTTTTCCTTGCCGGGGGAGAGGAACTCCTCCGCCTCCTCGCCCGATACGAGCTTCACGCCGAGATTGGACGAGTAGATGTCGCGCAGCGAATCCTTGATGCGGTCGATGAACATGGATTCGATGGTGCTGCGCTTGAAGTCGTTCGGGCAGGCAAGGATCAGGCAGTAATCCTTGATGCCGATCGGATCGATCTCGTCGAACCAGGTGGAGATCGTCGTCTCCGACAGGTCCTGCTTCATCCGCTCGAGCACCATCCTCCAGATATCGTTAAAGCCGGTCACGGAAGGTCTCCTTTCGTTTTTCTTTCCGAGAAAACGGCGCAATGCCGAAAATCTACTCCATACAGTATAGCAGAAAACAGCGGAAAAGGCAACACATATTCTAATATAAGCGCTGTTTTCTCTCAGGTGGGTGCGGCGGGGAAAGGCAGGGGAGGGCACAAGAATTTGCGATGCGTGAGGCGGCGCGGCACAAGCGCTGGTAACGGCTGCGAGGAATGCAAAAATCGCGAACTTTCAGTTGACTTTACGCGGCAAAACCGATATAATAGCCCGTGCGTCACAGTGAAAATGGCGCTATTTTATGTCAACTGCGGTCCGTGGGGAGCGATCTCCGCCCGCCGTCGAGTAGGTGCAGCGCCCCGCGGCGCTGCCGGCAAAATTATCAAGGAGGTAAAACGAAATGGCTACTTCTCGCACCTATCAGCCCAAGAAGCTCCAGCGCTCCAAGGAGCACGGCTTCCGCAAGAGAATGTCCACCGCCAACGGCCGCAAGGTCCTTGCCCGCCGCCGTGCGCGCGGCCGCGCCCGTCTCACCCACTGAGAACGGGAGCAGCTTGCCTATCGTATGCTGCAGATGAACAAATGAGGGACGGCCGATAAGACTTTGCTTCGATCGCCGTCCCTTGCAGGCTATGCGGGTATTTCCGCAGGAGCAGGGAGAACGCGCGTGAAAAGCACCACCACCGTCAAGCAGAACTATGAATTCCGCCGGATGTACGCCAAGGGCAGGTCCGGCGTGTCGCCCTGCCTTGTGGTGTATTTCCGCAAGAACAGATACGGGCACAACCGCCTCGGCGTCACGGTCAGCACCAGACTCGGCCACGCCGTGGTGCGCAACCGCATCCGCCGCCGCCTGCGCGAGATCTTCCGCCTCAGCCAGGGGCAGATGAAGCAGGGCTACGACGTGATCCTGGTCGCGCGCGGCCGCGCGGTCCACGCCGACTACTGGGAGCTCAGGCGCGCGTATGAAAAGCTCTGCAAAAAGCTCGGTCTTTGGGAGCAGGCGGTATGAAAGGCCTGCTTTTATGGCTCGTGCGGTTTTACCGCCGCGCCGTCTCGCCCTACCGTTCCCCCTGCTGCCGCTTTATCCCCACGTGCTCGCAGTACGCGCTCGAGGCGATCGAGAAGTACGGTGCGCTCAAGGGGGGCTGGCTCGCGTTCAGGCGCATCATGCGGTGCCATCCGTTCTACAGGGGCGGAAAAATCTACGACCCGGTCCCGTGACCGAACCTAACATCACGGAGGAAACCAGAGAATGTCAACCATCGGCTATTACATTTGCGTTCCCTTCGCCTGGATCCTGCGCACCTTTTATGAGCTGACCGGCTCCTACGGCTGGGCGCTGGTGCTGTTCACGCTCGTCGTGAAGCTCAT
>DHMW01000028.1:1882-2761 GCA_002405995.1 Oscillospiraceae bacterium UBA4632 | reverse complement strand
ATGCAGGGGCCGGCTCCGCACGGCGGACATCCATCCCTGCAAGCCCTGACCGTTCCGGGGAAGGAAAACGGTCACAACAAATTGAAGGAGGATACAAACCATGCGCAAATCCATGAAGAAGCTCATTGCTCTCACCCTCGCCTGCCTGATGCTCGCGACACTGTTCGCCGGCTGCGGCAAGAAGGACGACGGAGGCAGCTCCGGCGGCGACACCATCAAGCTCGGCTGGATGGGCTCGCTCACCGGCGACCAGGCCGCCTACGGCACCTGCGAAAGCCAGACCCTCAAGATGATGGTCGAGGACCTCAACGCCAACGGCGGACTGCTCGGCAAGCAGGTCGAGCTGATCTGCTACGACACCAAGGGCGACGCGCAGGAGGCGGTCAACGTCGCCAAGCGTCTGTGCGCGCAGGATCAGGTCTGCGCGATCATCGGCCCGAACGCCTCGGGTCAGTGCATCGCCATCCAGTCCGTCCTTGACCAGTACAAGATCTCCGATATGTCCACCGTGGCGACCAACGAGAAGGTCACCGTGCAGGACGGTCAGCTCAAGGAATACAACTTCCGCGTCTGCTTCCTCGATCCCCAGCAGGGCAAGATCGCCGGTACGTTCGTGTACGATAACCTCGGCTTCGACAAGGCCGCCATCCTCTACGACGTCAACGACGACTACGCGCTGGGTCTGAAGGACAACTTCGTCAAGGTCTTTGAGTCCAAGGGCGGCACCATCGTCGCCGAGGAGGGCTACACCGCCGGCGACACCGACTTCACCGCGCAGCTGACCAAGATCAAGGAAGCCCAGCCCCAGATCATCTTCACCCCCATTTTCTATCAGGATTTCATCATGATCCACAAGCAGGCCCGCACCCTCGGCATTGA
>DHMW01000028.1:0-1832 GCA_002405995.1 Oscillospiraceae bacterium UBA4632 | reverse complement strand
TGCCGATGCTCGGCGGCGACGGCTGCGCGTCCGAGGTCCTCTTCGACGCCGCCGACGCGGTGGACGGCTCCTACGTCATCAACCACGTTTCCCTCGTCGATCCCGCGGGCGACTCCTTCCGTAAGGAGTACGCCGAGAAGTACAACGGCGCGAAGATGGAGCTCAACGGCTACATGGCGCACGACGCGTTCCTGCTCTGGTGCGCGGCGGTCGAGAAGGCCGGCAGCGATGACCCGCAGGCCATCGCCGACGCGTACTCTCAGGTCGAGGTCGAGGGCATGGCCGGCAAGATCAAGATCTCTGCCGAGGACCACAACCCCGTCGGCAAGTCCGGCTGCGTGGAGCGTATCGACGGCAAGAACAAGACCTACGTCTTTGAGACCTACATCGCCGCGGACTAAGTCCGTCCCCAAAACAGAAAAAGCAAGCACCCTTTCGACACTCGGGCGCCCCGCACGGGGCGCCCGAGGTTAACAGGACAAAAGGAGGCTATACATGGGTATAGAATATTTTCTCCAGCAGCTGGTCAACGGCATCTGCCTCGGCGGTATGTACGCGCTGATGTCGGTCGGCTATTCGCTGGTCTACAGCATTATGAACTTTTCCAACTTTGCCCACGGAGGCGTCATCATGGTCGGCGCTTATGTGGGCTATTTTGCACTCACGGCGCTGAATGTACCGTTTCTTCCGGCGTTTCTGCTCTGCGGCGTGGGCAGCGGTCTGCTCGCCGTCATCATCGAGCGGCTGGTCTACTCGCCGCTGCGTAAGCGCCACGCTCCGTCCCTGTACTTCATCATCTCGGCGATGGGCGCTTCCATCTTCCTGGAAAATTTCGTCATCGCCACCATCGACGGCACCCCCAGAAACTACCCTCCGATCTTCGATAACCGCATCAACATCGGCGGGATCTCCCTTGGCGTCGACAGTCTGCTGATGATCGTGGTCTCGGCCGTCGCGCTGCTGATTTTGATGTTCATCATACAGAAAACCAAGGTCGGCCTCGCCATCCGCGCCTGCTCCTACAGCGAGAAGGCCTCGACCCTCATGGGCATCAACGGCGATCTCGTGATCTTCATCATCTTCCTCATGGGCGGCGTGCTCGCCGGCTTCGCCGGTATGCTCTACGGTATGCGCTTCATCGTCAAGCCCACCATCGGTCAGGTCACGAACAAGTCCTTTGTCGCGGCGGTGTTCGGCGGTCTCGGCAGTCTCCCCGGCGCGATCGTCGGCTCGGTGCTGCTCGGCGTCATGGAGATCTTTGTCGCGTCCTTCAACTCCAACCTGCGCGACCTGTTCGTGTACGGACTTCTGATCCTCGTCCTCGTCATCAAGCCGTCCGGCCTGATGGGCAAGGTCGTGGAAGACAAGGCGTAAGGAGGGAGGAACGATATGTTTAGCTGGTATTACATCGAGGGCATCCTCATTCAGTCCTGCTACACCCTGCTCATCGTGCTCGGCCTTTCCATCCTCACGGGCTACACCGGTATGTTCTCGTTCGGTCACGCGGGCTTTGTGTGCATCGGCGCGTATGTTTCCATCCTCTGCACGATGGCGTTCGGCCTGCCCTACTGGCTCTCGCTCATCATCGCCGGCCTCGCCGCCATGCTGCTCGGCGCAGGTCTCGGCAAGATCACGCTGAACCTCAAGGGCGACTACTTCTGCATTGCCACGCTCGGCGTGGGCGAGGCGATACGATTGATCTTCAACAATTTACAGCTCAATATCAACGTCGGCGGCAAGGACTTCCTGCTCGACGGCGCGAAGGGCGTGGCGAGCATCCCGCTGCATACAACGTTCAAAAGCGCGCTTGTCATCGTCATTATCTTCCTCAC
>DHMW01000079.1:2253-3109 GCA_002405995.1 Oscillospiraceae bacterium UBA4632 | reverse complement strand
ACGTCCAGAACACCTACCACAACTGGGACCAGGACTAAAACGCAGCGGACCGCGCCTATGCCAAGCCATGGGCGCGGTCCTTTTGCGATTGGTAAGGAAAATGAAAATTCTCCTTGCATTTGCGCCGGAAGTCTGCTATGATGCTCCGAGACGTGACCTGGCGACATTACGCCAGAAAAATGTCCGCCAACAAAAGACATTGTTACATCAAGGGCAATATTCTCCCAATGCTGGAGCCGCCCGCCGCCATCCGCGCAGCTGCGGATGAACGAAAGGAGTCCCCTCAAATGAAAAATCGTTCCGGTTGGAGCACGCAGAAGCTTGTCGGTCTCGGCCTGTTTACCGCCATCGTCTTTGTCCTGCAAATGCTTGGCAGCTTCATCAAGTTCGGCCCCTTCTCCGTCTCGCTCGTGCTGGTGCCGGTCGTCATCGGTGCGGCGCTCTACGGAGCAGGCGCAGGTGCATGGCTCGGCTTTGTTTTTGGCGCAGCGGTGCTGATCAGCGGCGATGCCGCCGCGTTTCTCAGCGTCAACGCGCTCGGCACAATCCTGACGGTGTTTGTCAAGGGGACGGTCGCAGGTCTTGCAGCAGGCTGCGTTTATAAGGCTCTTGCTGGGAAGAACCGCACGCTTGCTGTGATCGCTGCGGCTGTGGTGTGCCCTGTTCTCAACACGGGCATCTTCCTGCTTGGCTGCAAGCTGTTCTTTATGGAGAAAATTGCCGGCTGGGGTGCGGAAATGGGCTTTGCTGATGTCGGCAGCTATATCATTTATGTGTTGGTCGGCGGCAATTTCCTCTTTGAGCTGCTGTTCAACGTGGTGCTCAGCCCTGTTGTCGTGCGCCTGATCCGCATCGG
>DHMW01000079.1:1458-2170 GCA_002405995.1 Oscillospiraceae bacterium UBA4632 | reverse complement strand
AGCGGCGGGAGCTCCCGCCGCTTTTTCTGCATTTTGAGGATCGCATTTACAGGAAAAAACGGGAGGGACGGTGATCTCCGCCGTCCCTCTCATATTTTGCACGAGCATGACTGTAAGCCGGGTTCTGTATTTGACAGTCATCTATCTACGCGCCGCGTTGCCGCGGCGCTCCAGCCACCCCGGGAGCGGTCGGGCCAACCTATATGCTCCCATACCGGTGTTGCTCCGGATAGAGTTTACAGCATCGGACACTCTCGAGCCGACGGGTGCGCTCTTACCGCACCTTTCCATCCTTACCTGAGATACTTGCATACCTCGGGCGGTCTATTTCTGTTGCACTTTTCCTCAGATCGCTCTGGGCGGGCGTTACCCGTTATCCTTGCCCTGTGGAGCCCGGACTTTCCTCACAGCGAGCCTTTCGGCTTCGACGCGCGACTGTCTGTCATACTCGCACAACTATTTTAGCCCATGACGCGGGGCTTGTCAACGGAAAATGCATTGCTATTTTGCGTGCCCTGCGCTATACTATATATTGAATTTGTATGTGCAGACGAAAGGATGAACGTCTATGACGATACAGGAATATCTATCCTCACTGCGGGGAAAAACAGCGGCAGTGCTCGGCATCGGCGTGAGCAACACGCCGCTCATCGAGCTGTTGTGCCGAAACGGCGTGCAGGTCATCGCCTGCGACAAAAAGAGCCGCGAGGAC
>DHMW01000079.1:0-1364 GCA_002405995.1 Oscillospiraceae bacterium UBA4632 | reverse complement strand
CTTGGCGAAGGCTACCTCGACGATCTGCGCGCGGATGTCGTCTTCCGCACGCCGGGCATGCGGCCGGACGTTCCGGCGCTGCTCGAGGCGAGATCGCGCGGCAGCGTTGTGACGTCGGAGATGGAGATCTTTTTCGAGGTCTGCCCCTGCACGATCATCGGCGTGACGGGCAGCGACGGCAAGACCACCACGACGAGCATCATCGCCGAAATGCTGCGCGCGGCGGGGAAGGCCGTGTACCTCGGCGGCAACATCGGCCATCCGCTGCTGTGCGACGCGGAGAAGATGCAGCCCGAGGACTTCGCGGTCGTCGAGCTCTCGTCGTTCCAGCTGCTTGATATGAAGCGCTCGCCGCACATCGCGGTGATGACGAACCTTGCGCCGAACCATCTGGACGTGCACAAGGACATGGCCGAGTACATCGCGGCGAAGGAAAACATCTACCTCCACCAGCGCGAGAACGATATCGCCATTTTCAACGAGGACAACGACATTACGCGTGAGCTCTCGAAAAAGTCAGCTGCGAGGATGCGGCTGTTCAGCCGCCGCGCAGAGGTCGCAGACGGCGCGTTCCTGCGCGGGGATAGCATCGTCCTGCGCCATGGCGGGCGCGAGGAAGCGGTCATGCAGCGTTCCGACATCCGCCTGCCGGGCATGCACAATGTTGAAAATTACCTCGCCGCCGTGACGGCGCTCGACGGCTTGGTGTCCTATGAGGTCATGCGCGGGACGGCGCGCACATTTGCCGGCGTTGAGCACCGCATCGAGCCGGTGCGGACGCTCCACGGTGTGCATTGGTACAACGATTCCATTGCGTCGAGCCCGACGCGCACCATCGCGGGACTCAACGCATTCGACAAAAAAGTCATTCTGCTCGCGGGCGGATATGACAAGCATATTCCCTTTGCACCCCTTGCGCCAGAGGTGGTAAAGCACGTCAAGCTGCTCATCCTGTGCGGCGCGACGGCGGACGCCATCGAGCAGGCCGTGCGCGATTGTCCCGACTATCACGGCAGCCCCGAGATCGTGCGCTGTGAGAGTCTGGAGGACTGTGTAAAGACCGCCTGCGAGCGCGCGGAGAGCGGCGACATCGTGACGCTCTCGCCCGCGTGCGCGGCGTTCGACCAGTTTGCAAACTTTATGGAGCGCGGTAAGGCGTTCAAAAAGCTCGTCATGGCGCTGGGCGAATAGGGAAAAGCCCGCGCGGCATAGGCTTCACTGGAATTGGGGTGAGGCTCTGTGCCGAAATGGAGACACCGGAGACTTTCGGGAAAGAAGCGGGCGCTGCTGCTGGTGCTGTTTTTGCTCGCGGCCCTGCTGGCGCTCGCCATCGTCGCGATGACGCACTTAAAGCCCGTGCTCAC
>DHMW01000052.1 GCA_002405995.1 Oscillospiraceae bacterium UBA4632 | reverse complement strand
ACCTCCGCCTTGAGCGCGACCACGTCGCGCGCGATGGCGACGTCGTTGCACTTCGAGCCGATGGTGTTGCTCTCGCGGTTGACCTCCTGAATGAGAAAGTCCATCTTGCGGCCCATGGGCTCGTCGGAGAGCAGCATGCCGCGCAGCTGCGACACGTGCGAGCGCAGGCGCACGGTCTCCTCGTCTACGGCGACCTTATCGGCATAAATGGCGGCCTCGGTCAGGATGCGAGACTCGTCGATTGTCGTGCTCTGCAGGACCTCCTGCATGCGCGCGGTCAGCTTTTCGCGGTACTCGCGTACCGTTTCGGGCGAACGCTCCTCGACCTTGCCGGTGAGCGTTTCAATGGTCGTCAGCCTGCCGCCGATGTCCTCGGCGAGCTTCTGCCCCTCCGTCGCGCGCATCTGATTGTAGGACGCGAGCGCCTCGTCAAGCACCTCGCAGATATCCGCGCCGACGGACTCCAGATCCTCCTCCGCCTTCGTGATGGCCAGCACGTCGGGCAGACGCGCAAGATCGGCAAGCCCCGTCTGCCTTTGCAGCAGCCCGTCCCCATCCAGCTCGGCAAGGCGGCGGAACGCGGCAAGATAGCTGCGCGCAAGCCCTTCGTTGACAGTGACGATCTCCTCGTCTGCGCCGGTCGAGTCGATGGTGATGAACACATCGACCTTTCCCCGGGAAATCGCCTTCTGCACGCGCCCCTTGATGGCGTCCTCCGCAAAGATGTAGGCGCGCGGCAGCTTTACCGTGCAGTCGAGGTAACGGTTGTTTACGCTGCGCACCTCAACGGTGATGTCTCTGCCGGATAATGTCTTTCTGGCTCTTCCGTAGCCGGTCATGCTTTTGACCACGATCTGATCTCCTCCGTTTTTCTAATTTCAGTCACACACTCAGTAAATGCAGGGCAGGAAGTAGCAGCCGCCGCCGCTGAACAGCGTGCAGCACGACCATGCCGCGCAGCAGCGCAGGCAGGTGTTGTCGTCAAAGCTGCCGGTATGGAACGTACGAAAGCCCGCCGGGCGGTAACCGTCCCCAGTCAGCGCGGAAAGCGCATTGCGGTATTCGCCGCTGCCCGGATCCATCTGCACGGCAGTCTCGAGGTATCGCTTTGCCTCGTCCATCCACCCGCGGCGCGAGCAGACGACGCCCATGAGAAAATTCCACTCCGCGTCATGGTCGCCGACCGCGCCGAGCAGCCGTTCGGCAAGCGAAATGTCGCCGCGGTTGATCGCCACGCGCACCTGCTGCAGCCTTCCGCCGCTGTAGGCACCGCCGGCATAGCCTCCTCCGTAAGCGCTGCCGCTGTAGCCGCTGCCATAGCTCTGGGATGAGGCGGAGGAAGCCTTGCGCTGCTTCTGTATCTGATCGTAGGCTTCGTTGATCTCTTTCATTTTTTCCTGCGCGAGATCGGCAAGCGGGTTATCGTGGTAGTTGTCCGGATGATACTTGCGGGCAAGGTCGCGGTAGGCGCGCTTGACCTCCTCGTCAGTCGCCGTCGGCGAGATATTCAGGATCTGATAGGGGTCGTTCATACGGTGTCCTCGTTTTCCTCAGGTTTCGTGCGGAAGTGTACCCTGCGCGGGGGCTTATGATAGGTCCCGTTCAGCACGGCGGAGCCAATGCCGTACAGGCTTTCGTAAAAAATACTGTCCAGAATGCCGGACCACGCGCCGCGGTCGAGCAGCGCGTAGGCGCTCGCCATGCGGCGCACGGAAAGATCGAGCGAAAGCGCGACCTGCCGTTTTTCCTCCGCGCCGAGCGTTCCGCCGGCGAGCCCATACCGGTATTGCAGCGGGTTGTAGCAGCCCGTCTGAACATCCTTTTTGAGATCGTCCGCCGCATCGACAAGGTATATCCAGCGGCCGAGATGGTAAAAGATCTCCCGCATCACGCGCCGCACCGGTCCGGACCCGACGCAGCCGGCGATGTCCGCCATCAGCGCAGCGAACGGCTCCGCCGCCGCATCGAGCGACGCGCAGCGCTCCGCTTCCCGCTCAGAAAGCTCCTGGAGGTGCCGCCGCACTGCCGCGTCGAATTCCGGCACGCAGCGCCGTGCCTTTCGGTAGGCGCGGCGCAGGAGCAGCGCCGCGAGCCGGTACGGAATGCTCCTGAAAAAGCCGTGATCTTTGATATGGTCGCGCAGCTGCCACCAGGCGAGCACGATGCTGTGATCCGCCGCCGTTTCAAGCGCGCCGGTCCGCGCCATCACGCACTGCTGCCGGAACGGATGCACCGCACAGCGGCAGGAGACGCACGCAGGCTCCCGCGTGCCGGAGAGCAGGATGGCAAGAAAGGTAAAATCAAAATTGAGCACGAAACGCGCCGCAAAGCCGTATTTTCCGCCCAGCACGTGGCACAGCCCGCAGTAGGCCTGACGGAAGCGCGCGTTTTCCGCTTCGCTCAGCCGTTCCTGCGAGGGTCTGACGTATCCGAACATCTCCCTCAGAACAGACGCACGATGGTGAATGTCAGCGCGCCGGTGCGCTTCACGCGCCGGTCATAAACGATCGCGGGAATGATGCCGACAAGGAACGCGGCGATGGCGACGGCATTGCGCAGCGCTTCGCTTGCAAGCGCGCCGGTGCAGAAATAGCCCAGGAGGAACAGCGCAAACGGCAGGATATAAACCACCAGCATCACGCCCAGCAGCTTTTTTGTGCTGCTTTCCACCACGACCTTCTGCCCGGTCTCCGCGCCGATGGGGTTGCGCGCGGCAGCGCGGACGGAAGCGCCTGAAACGCCGCAGCCCGCGCATTCCTCGCAGTCGTGTCCGCAGGCGGACTTACGCGGGACAGATATCTCCGCCATACCGCCGGGAAGTATTTTTTCAACCGTTGCGATCTGAGTCATTTGTTCTCCTTTGCTTATCCGATGCGGACGGTGACCTCATAGCTGCCGACCGCGCCGATATCGAAGCCGTCCACCTCCACGCGGGCGGGAACGGTGTAGCTGCCGCTGTCGGCGGCAATGCCGGACAGATCCGCGATCACGTGAACCTGCTGCGCGCTTACCGCTTCAAGATCCTCCGCCGTGCCGCGCAGCGTAACGGGCAGCGAGGAGGTCATCACGCTCACCTCGCCGTCGCCGCTGAAGTTCTCGCAGCGGAAGCTTTCCGCTTCGAACTCTCTTGTGGTGATGCTGCTGCCGCCGATGCTCAGCGTTACGCTTGTGATGCCGCTGAGGTTGTTCACGCCCTCCGGGATGGGGATCTCATAGGTGAACGTCTCCTCCCCGCGCAGATCCTCGAGCGCCAGCGTGCCGAGCACGATCCTGTCGATCGAGGCGATGGTCGATGCGTCGCCCGAGAGGGTGATGCTGTCGTGGCTGAGCGACCACGTGAAGCTGCTCAGGCGCGAGCCGGGCGCTTCTACAAAGCTGACCTCCAGCGGAACATCCTTGACGGTCATCACAGGCATGGTCACCTGCACCTTTTCGCTTGTGGGATGGATGTTCTTGCTGCTGACCTCCTGATCGGTGTAATCGTACAGCTTGTAATCCAGCAGCTCCACGACCGTTGAGGTCGCGCTCTCGATGTTCAGCTCGACCTGCGCATAGCTGACCTTCATGATATCTTCCTGCTGGCCGCGTACCCTCAGCTCCGTCGGGTTGAGCTGTACGGTTCCGGCGATATAGCCCTCCGCCACATTGCCGACGACCTTGCAGCGGATCTCGATATCGCGGTAGGACAGCTCGCCGATCTCGACCTGCACGGAGCGCACGGTGGGCGACGATACCGTCACGTCGCGTGTGGAAACGCCACTGGGGAGCAGAATATTGAACGTCACGGACTGCTTGCCGGCATAGGTGACGGAGGAAAGGTCGCTCACCAGGCGGATCTGGCTCGTATCAAAGCGGAACATCAGGCTGCGCGGGACCTTCAGCTCAAGATCGACCGTCGTGTCCTCCTCCCCGCTCACGCGCATCAGGCCCTTGTCGGCAAGGGTCGTATCCTCGTTGAGGAACTCGACCGGCACGTCGTGGACATTGACCGTGACCTCCTCGCTGTTGTTGACATAAAACCATACCATTGCGGCAATGAGCACAGAGAGGGCAATGTAAAACACTTTACGCCGCTTAGATTTCATCGTGCTTGTCCCCCTTTCCGGCGGTGAGCAGACGCCACAGCCGCACATGGAGCTTTTCCTCCCGCTGCTCGTCCGGCGCCTGCGGGATCAGCTCGTTCAGCAGCAGCTTTTCAAGCGTTTCGGGCATCAGATGGCGCTTGAGCAGCCCGCCGATGGCAACGGAGATCGTCCCCGTCTCCTCCGACACGATGACGACCACCGCGTCGGAATTCTCGCTCATGCCGATGCCCGCGCGATGCCGCATCCCAAGGTCGCGGCTGAGATTGACATTTTTGGAAAGCGGCAGCATGCAGCCGCCCGCGTATAGCCGCCCGTCGCGCATGATGACCGCGCCGTCGTGCATCGCCGCCTTGACGAAGAAAATGTTTTTCAAAAGTTCGCTGCTCACGCGCGCATCGACGATCGTTCCCGTGCGGGCAACGTCGTCGAGCGCCATCTCCCGTTCAAAGACGATCAGCACGCCGGTGCGGGACTTCGACATCTCTGTGCAGGCCAGCACCGTCTGCGAAATGGCATTTTCGATCGCCGTTACCTGCTGTGTGCGCGCAAAGGGGTTGAACGAGCGCAGGCGGCTTGACCCCAGCTGGTCGAGCAGCCGCCGGATCTCCGGCTGGAACAGAACGATCAGCGCCAGCGCGCCGAGAGAGAGCACATGGCTGAGGATGAAATTGATCCCGTTGAGCGAGAACAGGTCGGAAAGCAGCAGCGCCAGCAGAAACAGCAGCACGACCTTGCCAAAGCTCTCGACCTTGGACGTGCCCACGATCTTCAGGAGCCAGTAAATACCGTACGCCATCAGCGCGATGTCAAGATAGTCCGAGATCCTGAGCGTCAGCAGATAGCGCAGCGTACCTTCCAGCGTGGACATGATGAATTCCATGGGCGCGCTCCCTCCTAAGCAATAGTTAGTACTTATTCTAATATAAAATGCCGCGGATTGCAACGCCCGAGCCATGAATTTTCTGTGAAATGCGGGATTTTTTTATTTCCCGCGCACGACCTCTCGCAGCGCGTCGAGCGCGGCGTCGATCTCACCGGCGCGGTTGAAGGCGGAAACGCTCAGGCGCACGGTGCCGTCCGGCAGCGTGCCCGCCGTGCGGTGGGCAAACGGCGCGCAATGCAGCCCGGCGCGCAGAGCGATCCCGCGCTGCGCCATCTCGCCGGCGACCGTCTCGCTTGCCATGCCATCCACCGTGAACGACAGCACGCCTGCCTGCTGCGCTGCATCCGGCGCGCGGAACA
Organism: Oscillospiraceae bacterium UBA4632; assembly: GCA_002405995.1. Lineage (GTDB taxonomy): Bacteria > Bacillota > Clostridia > Oscillospirales > Oscillospiraceae > Hominicoprocola. Next base: position 29,865 of record DHMW01000052.1, on the reverse strand, counting down.
CGCGCACGCGCGGCAGCGCTTCCAGCCCGTCGGCGGCGCGGCGCACGAGCATCTGCTCGTGGTGCAGGATGCGCTCGGGACGCTGCGCACGCACAAAGGCGATCCCTGCCTCCAGCCCTGCAATGCCGGGAACGTTGTGCGTCCCTGCCTCCAGCCGGTCAGGCAAAAAGTCCGGCATCTCCTGGCGCAGCGATTCGCTGCCCGTGCCGCCCGCGATGAGCGGCAGCGCCCCATGCGCACACAGCAGCAGTCCCGTGCCCTGCGGACCATACAGTCCCTTGTGCCCCGGCATGGCGGCAAAAGCCGCGCCGAGGGCGGAAAAATCGAGCGGCAGCACGCCTGCTGACTGCGACGCATCCACGATCAGCGGCACATCCGCCGTGCGGCAGAGCCGCGCGATCTCCGCGATGGGCAGGATATCTCCGAATACGTTTGACGTGTGCGTGCAGATGACGGCCTCCGCGCCGGCGGTGAGCGCGCGGGCAAAGGCATCCGCCGTCTCGTGCGGGCGGAACAGCGGTGCGGCGGCAACGATGACCTCGGCATCCAGCAGATGCAGCGTGCGCGTGACCGCATTGTGCTCGTAGCCTGAGACCGCCACGCGCACTCCGGGGCGCACCAGGGAGCGGATGGCGATGTTCAGCGCGTGTGTGGCGTTCATCGTGAACACAACTTGCTCGCCTGACGACACGGAAAACAATTCCGCCGCCGCGCTGCGGCAGCGGAAAAGCGTTTCCTCGGCAGCGCGCGCGGACGCATAGCCGCCCCGCCCGGGCGAGCTCATCGTGCGCATCGCCTGCGCGGCCGCGCGGTGCACGGAGGCGGGCTTCTGGAAGGCCGTGGCGGCGCTGTCGAGATAGATCATAGCGCGACCTCTTCCTTTATCCCGCCGGAGATGCGCAGTACCCGCACCGGCAGCGCGCCGGACGTGTAGCAGGCTTCCCGCGCCCGCGCAAAGCTGCGCGGCGAAAGCTCCAGCGTATAACCGCAGCCGCGATCGCTGATCCCGGGGCCTGCGCGGCGAATCTTTGCGGAAACGCCCGCATCGTCCATCGCCCGCGCCATATGCTGGGCGTGCGTGATCGAGCGCGCAACAAACAGATAATGATCCATACTGATCCCCCCTCACCGCATAATATGCGCGCAGCGAGACGGTGTGCCGGGCGGCAGAAGGGCAGGACGCCCGTGTGGAGCGCCCTGCCCTGTCCGTCCGTTTCAGTTTTCCGCTTTTTCCAGCAGCGCTACGGCGTGCGCGGCGATGCCCTCGCCGCTGCCGGTAAATCCAAGCCCCTCCTCCGTCGTCGCCTTCACGCTCACGCGCTCCGGTGCGATGCAGAGCGCGGCGGCAAGGTTTGCACGCATTTGCGCGCGGTAGGGCGCGAGCTTCGGCGCCTGCGCCAGCACCGTTGCGTCAAGGTTGACGACGGTAAAGCCGCTCTCATCGAGCTGCGCGCGCACGCGGCGCAGCAGCTCAATGCTCGAGATGCCGGAAAACTCCGCCGCAGAGTCCGGAAACAGCTGCCCGATATCACCCAACGCCGCCGCGCCAAGCAGCGCGTCCATCACGGCGTGGGTCAGCACATCCGCGTCGGAATGCCCGAGCAGCCCCTTTTCATGTGGGATATCGACGCCGCCGAGAATCAGCGCGCGTCTCTCCGCCAGCCGGTGCACGTCATAGCCGTGCCCGATGCGTAAATTTGTCATTGGTCCCGCCCTCTCCATAAAAAGGCAGAGGGAAATGCCTTATTCCCCTCTGCGCTGTAAGATCGCCTCAGCCACAATCAGATCGAGCGGCGTGGTGATCTTGATGTTTTCAGGATCGCCCTCTGTCAGGCGAATCTCCTTGCCAAAGCGCTCCACAGCGGCGCAATCGTCCGTTACGGCAGCGCCTGCTGCCAGCGCCGACTGAAGCGCCGCCTTCAGAAGTCCGGCGTCAAAGGCCTGCGGCGTCTGCACGGCGAAGAGCGTGCTGCGCTCCGGTGTGCTCTCGACGATACCGTCCCGCGCGACCTTGATCGTGTCGGTCACGGGCACGGCGGGCGCGGCGGCAAAGCTCGTGCGCGCAGTCTCGACCACGCGGTCGATCAGCTCGCTCGTCACGAGCGGACGCGCGCCGTCCTGCACGGCGAGCAGCGCCGCCTCCGGCGACGCCTCGAGCGCGGCGCGCAGCACAGACTCCGTCCGCGTTGCCCCGCCGGGGACGACCTTGACAGGCTTTGTGATGCCGTAGGTCTTGCAAAGCTCCGCATAGCGCAGCAGCTCGCCCTCCTGTGCGGCGATCACGATCTCGTCGATGCTCTCCGCGCGATCGACTGCCAGCAGCGTGCGCGCCAGCACGGGGATCCCGTCCAGCGGCGCAAGCAGCTTATTCTCCCCGCCGTAACGCGCAGAGCTGCCTGCGGCGGCGATGACCGCCGTGCAGCAGGGGCGCAGCCGCTGCCGCCGCTTGCGGAAGATCTTTTGAAGCAGGCTCATTTTTCAGCTCTCCTTTGCCAGCATCGCGGCGTTCACACGCCCCTCCGCCGCCGGATATTCCACATCCTCCGCCAGCACGATCTCGGACACGAGGATCTGCTTGGCGATGTGGAGCATCTTGCGTTCGCCATTGGAAAGGCCGCGCACACTGTCGCGGTGCATCAGCGCCTTGATCACAGCGCTGACCTCGTTCAGATCGCCGCTTTTGAGCCGGTCCATATTCTCGCGGTAGCGATGGTTCCAGTTGGCAGTCATATCGACGCCGAGCTCTGGGATGCGCGCCATGACCGTCTCGATCTCGTCGCTGCTTTTGATGGCGCGCACGCCGATCATCGCAGCGTTCTCTGTCGGGATCTTGAGCGTCAGACCGGAAATGGGCATCTTAAACACGTAAAACTCTGTCAGCCTTCCGCCGATCTTTTCGCTCACGACGCTGTCGATCACGCCCGCACCGTGCATCGGGTGCACGACCTTATCTCCGATTTGAAACATTCTATGCCCACCCCCCTTCTGGCAGAATGCAAAACGTCATTCGCCCGTACTGTTTTCCGCCCGGAAAATGAAAAAACACACACATCCTATGGGAGAATATTCCCCCATAAATAGTATAACGTGCGCTTCTGGAATTTTCAAGTGTTTTTTCATAAAACATCCGTGACTGCACAAAAATGACGCCCACTCAACGGTAAAGCAGGGGCTTTCCCTGCGGAAAGCCCCTGCTGCCGGACAGTGGATTTACTTGTTGCTGCGGCGCCAGATGTGCATCTTTTCCGCCTCGGCGATCAGCTGCTCGCGGAAGTCGGGATGCGCCACGGAAATGAGCGCTTCGGCACGCTGCCAGGTGGAAAGCCCCTTGAGGTTGACCATGCCGTACTCGGTGACGATGTAGTGCGTGCAGGAGCGCGGGTCGGTGCAGATGGAGCCGGGCGTCAGCGTGGGGACGATGCGGCTTTTGACCGTACCGTCCTTGCCCGTGACGGTGGAGGACATGCAGATGAAGCTCTTGCCGCCCCTGGAGAGATACGCGCCCATCGCAAAGTCGAGCTGGCCGCCCGTGCCGGAGATGTGCTTGATGCCCGCGGACTCGGCGTTCACCTGGCCGAAGAGGTCGCAGTCGATGGCGTTGTTGATGGAGATAAAGTTATCGATCTGGGAGATGACATGCACGTCGTTCGTGTAATCGACCGGCGCGCCCATGACCTCGGGATTGCGGTCCATGTAGTCATAGAGCTTCTGCGTACCGGCGGCAAAGGCAAATACCTGGCGGCCCTTGTCGAGCTGCTTGTGCTTGCCGGTGATCTTGCCGGCAAGCGCCATATCGACGAAGCCGTCAACATACATCTCGGTGTGAACGGAGAGATCCCTGAGGTCGGACTGGGCGATCATCGAGCCGATGGTGTTGGGCATGCCGCCGATACCGAGCTGGAGGCACGCGCCGTTCGGGATCTCGGGCACGACAAGGTTTGCGACCGCGGTATCGACCTCGGTGGGCGCGCCGCCCGCACCGAGCTGCGCCACGGGAGGATTCTCGCCCTCAACGACCATGTCAACATCCTGAATGTTGATCTCGCAGCCGGTGAGGCCGTAGACCCAGGGGAGATTTTCGTTGACCTCGACGATGACGGTTCTTGCGGAATCGAGCATATCGGCAAGATGGGAGGATGCAAGTGCGTAGCTGAAATTACCGTGCTTGTCCATCGGCGTGACCTGGATCATGGCAACATCAACCGTGGCGTTGCCGTCGCGGTAGAAACGCGGCAGCTCGCTGTAGCGCATGGGGATGAAGTAGCCCATGCCCTTCGAGATGATCTTGCGGTCGATGCCGCTGCAGTGCCAGGAATGCCAGGTGAAGTGCTCGCCGGCATCCTCTGCCTTGCAGATCTCGGGCATCCACATCGTCACACCGCCGCGGACCTTGACGTCCCTGAGCTCGCCCGCGCGCGCGGCGAGCGCCTTGTCGAGCGTATAGGGATGATTGGTGCACCAGCCGTAATCGACCCAGTCGCCGCTCTTGACGGCCTTGACGGCCTCGGCGGCTGAGGCCAGCTTCTTCTGGTAGAGCGCTGCATAGTCCATGGATCAGTTCCTCCTGTATGTCAATGGTTTTTGTGTCGAAACTTTAACAATTATAGCATACTGCGCGTCATTTGCAAAGGCTTTCTTGCGGCGGGAAGTAAAAAGCGCGCAAAAAAGAGACAGGCCGGAGCCTGTCTCTTTTCAATTCGGGGAAATTACTCCTCGACAGGAGCCTCTTCCTCGCCGCCCAGCAGCGCGCGGATGCTGAGGGAGATCTTCTTCTTTTCCTCGTCGATGGCGGTGATCTTCGCATCGACCATCTGACCTTCGGACAGAACGTCGGAGGGCTTGTCGATGCGGCGGTCAGCGATCTGGGAGATGTGGATCAGGCCGTCCACGCCGGGAACGACCTCAGCAAAGGCGCCAAAGGTCATCAGCTTGACGATGCGGACGTTGGCAACGTCGCCGACCTTGTAAGTGTTCATGAACACATCCCAGGGGTTCTGGGTGCGATCCTTGACGCCGAGGGAGATCTTGTGCTTCTCGGGGTCGAAGGAGATGACGTACACATCGAGATGATCGCCGATGGAGACGACCTCGGCGGGGTTCTTGATGCGGCTCCAGCTCAGCTCGGAGATGTGGACCATGCCGTCCACGCCGCCGATATCGACAAAAACGCCGTAGGAGGTCATGGACTTGACGACGCCGTCGTAGTGCTTGCCGACCTCGATGCCCTCCCAGATGGCAGCCTGGGCAGCCTGGCGCTCCTCATTCAGGACGGACTTGATGGAGCCGACGACGCGGCGGCGGGCACGGTTGACCTCCGTCACGCGGAGCTTGACCTTCTGCTTGACCATCTGGCCAAGGTCGGAATCCTTGGGCAGGCCGCTCTGGGAGGCGGGAACGAACACGCGCACGCCCTTGACAGAAACAACGATGCCGCCCTTGTTCACTTCGGTCACGGTGCCTTCGAGAACGGTCTTGTTCTCCACGGCGTTTTCGATGTCCTCCCACAGCTTGACGGCGTCGAGACGCTTCTTGGAGAGGGTGGCATAGCCCTCCACGTCGTTGACGCGGACGACATAGGCCTCGATCTCGTCGCCGACCTTGACAACGTCCTCAGGCTTGACATCGGGGTCGCTGCTCAGCTCGGAAACGGGGATGTAGCCCGCCTGCTTGCAGCCGACATCGACCTGCACCTCGGTCGTGCCGATGGCAGTGACGATACCGGTCACCTTATCTCCTGTATTTAGAGTCTTGAAAGATTTTTCAAGCATTTCTTCAAAGGATTCGCTGGTTTCAGGGGTGTTGTTGATGATTTCTTCCGTCATTGTTGTTAATACCTCCATAATGATACTCGCAGGAGTGGACGCGCCCGCCGTCAGTCCCGCCGTACGGCAGCCGGAGAAGAACTCCGGTGGGAGCTCGTCTGCGGATTCGATCTGGATGACCTTGCCGCAGTTCTCCCTGCAAATCTCGGTCAAATGCCTTGTGTTGGCGCTTCTGCGGTCGCCCACGACCACCATCGCGTTGACCTTGGCGGCAAGCTCTGCCGCCTCAGCCTGACGCTTCTGCGTAGCATCGCATATTGTATCATTGATTTTCAGATTTGTACACTCTTTTTTTAGAATTTTCACGCAACTTTCCCAAAGCGCACGAATACAGGTCGTCTGCGCAAGCGCGATACTGGGTAAATTGGCAAATTCAGGGTGTTTTTCAAGATGCTCGCGCACTTCCTGCGCGCTTTCAAACACCAGCGCGCCGCTGCACCAGCCGGCAATGCCCCGCACCTCCGGGTGCGCGCGCTCGCCGATGATCACGACCTGCCGTCCCTCCCGCTCTGCCTCCTGCGCGAGTTTTTTGATGCGCTCAACGTGCGGGCACACGGCGCTCACGACCTCCGCCCCGCGCTCTTGCAGCGCATCGAGCGTCTCTTTCGGCTCGCCGTGGGCGCGGATGAGCACCGTTTCGCCCGGGCGCGCCTCCTCGGGCGCATGGATCAGGCGCATCCCGCGCCGGGCGAGGTCGCACACGACGCTCTCATTGTGCACGATGCTGCCGAGCATCGCGCCGCCGCGCTCCTGCGCGGTCTGCTGCGCGAGCCGGACCGCACGCTCCACGCCGTAGCAGAAGCCCGCGGTCTTTGCCAGGATCACCTTCACAGGGGCTTCCCCCCTACCTGCTGGCCGCCAAGGGCGTATGCCCTGCGCAGCATCTCGTCGGCGATGGCCTGAAGCTCCTCCGACGTGCCGCGGCGGCCCGTTACCTCCGGCACATAGGGCGCGCCGAAATAGATGCGCGTCCTATGGAACATTTTCTTCTGCCCGTCGCAGAAAACCGGCACAAGCGCCGCGCCTGTCCGGACGCCGATCATGGCGATGCCTGCGTGGGCATGGGCGGGCAGCCCGTCGTGGTAGCCCACACCGCCGCGGATAGTCGTACCCTCGGGGAAGATCAGCAGATTCTCCCCCTTGTGGAGCACTTGCATCGCGGTCTTGACGGACTGGATGTCCTTCCCGTCGCGCTGGACGGGAAACGCGCCGAGCGAGCGCAGCAGCCAGCCGGTCACAGGATTTTCAAAAAGCTCTGCCTTTGCCATAAAGTGCATGCGGTAATGCAGCGGCAGGCACAGGGCGATGAGCACGGGGTCGAGATCGGTGGCATGGTTGGGGCAGAGCAGCACGCTGTTTTGCGGCAGCTCCTTTACGCCGCGGACCTCCACGCGGTACAGCCACAGCAGCGCGCGCCCGAGCACCCAGGCGATGGTATACAGTATCCTCATTGTAGCCTCTCCCGAATGATGCGCAGCAGCGCTTCCCTGCTTGCGTCAAAATCGAGCGCGGAGGTATCCACGCACACGGCGTCCTCCGCGCAGCGCAGCGGAGCTGCCGCGCGGTGCATATCCTGTTCGTCGCGCTCGTTGATCTCGCGCAGCACGTCCTCATAGGGCTTCGGCGTGCCGCGGCCGGCAAGCTCCAGACAGCGGCGGCGGGCGCGCTCCTGCGCGGACGCCGTGAGGTATATCTTCACGTCCGCATCCGGCAGCACCACGGTGCCGATATCGCGCCCATCCATGATGACGCTGCTTCTGCGCGCGGTATCGCGCTGCATCTCAAGAAGGCGGGACCGCACCGACGGCATCGCCGACACGTCGGAGGCATACATGGAGATCTGCGGCAGGCGGATCTTTTCCGTCACATCCTCGCCGTTGAGCTGCATATGCTGTAAACCGTCGCCGCCGTAGCTCATGCGGACCGCGAGCTGCGGCAGCAGCGGCGCGACCGCGTGTTCGTTCTTCGGATCAAGCCCGCGGACAAAGACGGCATAGCCGATGGTGCGGTAGATCGCGCCGGTATCCACGTAGAGAATGCCCAGCTCTTTGGCGATGGCGCGCGCAAGCGTGCTCTTGCCCGCGCCGCTGGGACCGTCGATCGCAATGGAATAGCGTTCTTTCATCGTTTCCTCGTCATCTTTTCTGTAAAGTGATATTACTTTATTCTTGCTGCAAATAAGCGGCTGCACCCTCCCCTGCGGCCTTGCCGGTCGCCCAGGCGATCTGGAGGTTGAATCCGCCCGTGTAGGCGTCCACATCGATGATCTCACCGGCAAAATACAGCCCGCCTACCCTCTTTGACGCCATGGTTTTCGGGTCGATCTCTCCCACCTTGACGCCGCCGGAGGTGATGATCGCATTCTCCGCCGGCATCGGCGCGGCGATATCGACCGTCCAGCATTTGAGCAGCGTGCGGATGGCCTCGCGCTGGACGCGCGTGATATCGTGGACCTTTTCGTGCGGCGGGATGCCGGAGCGATCGACAAAGGGGTCGATCAGCTTCTGCGGCAGGAGCGCGCCGAGCACATTGCGGTAATCGCCGTTGGGATGCTTTTCAAAGTCCGACAGCAGACGCCGGTCGAGCGCCTTTTCGTCGAGCGCGGGCTTGAGGTCGATCGCAAGGCGGTACTGCTTTTTGCCAAAATGCCGCATATGCGCGCTCGCCGAAAGGACGAGCGGACCGCTCACGCCGAAGTGCGTGAAGATCAGCTCGCCGAAGTCCGAATGGATCCTTTTGCCGTTTTCCAGGACCGTCAGCCCTACGTTGCGCAGGCTCAGTCCCTGCAGCGCCGCGCAGCCGTCTGCGCGCAGCGGGACGAGCGAGCCGCGCAGCGGCGTGACGGTGTGGCCGAGTGCCTGCGCCATACGGAAGCCGTCGCCGGTGGAACCGGTCAGCGGATAGGACACTCCGCCGGTCGAAAGCACCGCGGCGGCGGCAGGGTAGCTCTCCTTCTCCCCGCGCACGGCGCAGACAGAGCCATCCTGCACCATTACCTCAAGCGCACGGTCACGCACGAGCCGGACCTGCAGCCGCCGGAGCTCACGCTCGAGCGCGGCGGTGATGTCAAAGGAACGGTCAGACACCGGAAACACGCGCCGCCCGCGCTCGACCTTAAGCGGTACGCCGAGCTGCTCGAAAAAGGCGATGACATCCCGCCCATCAAAGCGGGAAAACGCGGAGTAGAGAAAGCGAGGGTTCTGCGGCACGTGGGCGAGCAGTTCCTCGCAGCTGCTGTCGTTCGTGACGTTGCAGCGCCCCTTCCCCGTGATGTTGACCTTTTTGCCGAGCCTTTCGTTCGGCTCGAGCAGCGTCACGCCCGCCCCTGCCCGCGCGGCGCAGATGGCGGCCATCATGCCGGCGGCTCCCCCGCCGATGACGACAAGCGGCTTATTCATCCTCAACCTTTCCGAAAATACCGAAGCGCTCCCACACATGCTCCAGCTCCGAGAAGGTGGAGGCAATGTCCGCCCCCTTCTTGTTCGCAACGGCAAGAATGAGCGCGTTGAGCATACTCATGGGCGCGGCGAGCGAATCCACAAACGAGATCATCTCGTTGCGCACGAGCAGCGAGCAGGAGGACATCTGGTTGATGGGCGACATCTCGCTGTCGGTCACGCCGACGATGGTCGCGCCGCGATCCCTGGCAAAGTGGATGGTCTTGAGCGCCAGCTCACTGTAGCGCGGGAAGCAGATGCCGATGACGACATCGCCCGGAGAAACGCGGAAGAGCTGGTCGAACGTGCCGGCTGCGCCGCCCTGCACCTGCACGACATTATCAAAGATCAGGCGGAAATAGAAGTTAAGATATCCTGCGAGGAACGAGGAGGAGCGGAAACCGACGATGTATATCTTTCTGGCACTGATGATCGTATCGACCACATGCTCGAACTCCGCGCCCTCGGTCTGGTCGATTGCCATGCGGATCTTTTCCATATCGCGCTGGAGAACATTTGTCATCAGGTCGGAGCCGGCAAGCTCGCCGTCGGATGCCTGAATGCGCTGGATGCTCGTCAGCTTGCCGCGGATCATCTCCTGCAGCGCGCGCTGCATGCTGGGATAGCCCTCGTAGCCGAGCTGGGTCGCAAAGCGCACGACGGTGGACTCGCTGACCTGTACGGTCTTGCCAAGCTTGCTTGCCGTCATGAACGCCGCCTTGTCGTAGTTTTCCAGAATAAACCGCGCAATAAGCTTCTGTCCCTTGGAGAAGCTGCTCATATTCTTTTCGATATTATGTAGAATGTTTTTCGTCATACTGCCGCCTTCTATTCTTCTCTTCGTTTTTATTCTGTCATCGCCGCAAGCTCCTGCGGCGTAAGATCGCGCCACGCGCCCTCCGGCAGGCTGCCGAGCGCAAGCGTATGCTCCGCCACGCGCCGCAGCCGCTTGACGTGCAGCGAGCAGGCGGCGCACATGCGCCGGATCTGCCGGTTCTTCCCCTCGTGGATGGTGACGGAGAGCAGCGCCGTGTCCTTCCCGCGGCGCAGCACGTGCACGCGCGCCGGGCGAATGGGCTCTCCGTCCAGCGCTGTCAGCGCGGCGAGCCGCTTTTCGCAGCCCTCCACCGCGCCCGCAACGGAAACCTGATAGGTCTTGTCGATCTCATAGCGCGGATGGAGCAGGCGCTGCATCCAAGCGCCGTCGTTCGTCAGCAGCAGCAGCCCCTCGGAGTCAAGGTCCAGCCGCCCGACCGGATAGACGCGCGCGCCGCAATCCGCGACGAGCTGCGCGACGGTGGGCCTGCCCTTTTCGTCGGAGAGCGTGCAGACATAGCCGCGCGGCTTGTTGAGCATCAGATAGCGCTTTTCACCGCCCGCTGCGAGCGGTACGCCATCCACCGTGATCTCCTGCGGCTCCGCCCGCTGCCCGAGCAGCGCCCTGGCGCCGTTCACGCACACGCGCCCTTCGGCGATCCACTGCTCCGCCGTGCGGCGGGAGCACAGCCCGGCCTCGGCGATCAGCTTCTGTATTCGTTCCTGCGCCAGGGCGCTCCCCTCCTTATGCGGAAAGCAGGTCCCAGAGCCTTTCCGCAAGCGTTCTGTTTTTTTCCGGGCGCTGCGCCCCCTCCTCCTTCGCCTGAGCGGCGCGGGCGCTTATGAGCGCAACGCGCCCGACCTCCTGTCCGCTGCAAAGGATTGCAAGCTCACCGAGCCTTTGTCCCTTTTGCAGCGGTGCGGTGACGGTATGCGGCAGCTCTGCGCGCGTGGTGAGCGACTCGCCCTCAGCGAGCGGATAGGCGAAATCCTCCGCCGCGACGGCGGGAACGGAGCTGCCGCCCGCCGTTACCGTACCGTACTGCGCGCCCGCCTTCGCGCCGCAGGCGCGGTGGTAGGCGGCGAAGCCGTAGTCATAAAGCGCGGCGTGGTCGTCCCAGTCGCTGCCGTCGCAGAGCGTGACGGCAATAAGGCGCAGCCCGTCCTGCTCGGCACAGGTGACGAGCGTGCGTCCAGCGTCGCCGGTATAGCCTGTTTTGCCTCCAATGCAGCCGGAGTAGGAGGCGAGCAGCTTGTTGTGGTTGACCATCGTGCGCGAGCCGACGCTTGCCGTGCGCGTAGAAACGATGCGCGCGAACGTCGGATTCTGCATGGCGAAGGCCGCAAGGCGCGCCATGTCGAGCGCGCAGGAGTGATGCCCCTGCTCGTCCAGTCCGCTTGGATTCCGGAATGAGGTGTGCGTCATGCCGAGCGCAGCCGCCTTTTCGTTCATCCAGGCGACAAACTGTGCGCTGCCGCCGCTGCCGCCGCAGTGGGCGGCGATGCACTCTGCCGCGTCGTTGCCGGATGGCAGCATCAGCCCGTAGAGCAGCTCCTCCATCGTCAGCACTTCGCCCTCGGCGAGATACATCGACGAGCCTTCACGCAGATGCTCTCTTTTGACCGTGACGCGGTCTGTCAGCGCGCTGTGCTCCAGCGCAACAAGGCAGGTCATGAGCTTTGTGGTGCTGGCAATGCTGCGCTCCTGCCCTTCAGCGCGCGACAACAGCACCCGCCCGCTGTCCGCATCCAGCAGGACGAAGGCGGCGGCGGAGGTCTCCGGCGCGGAAGCGTGACAAGCAATATCGCCTGTCACGCAAAGCAAGGCAAGGAAAACTGACAATATCCGGCGGGCGGCACGCGGCATAGGATCACTCCTCAGGCAAGAATGCTCCTATTATGCCCAGGATCAGTAGATTTCTTTCTCTTCCTTTTTCTTATTGATGAAATTTTCCACGCGGTCCATCACCTCGGGAACGAGGTCAAGCACGCGATCGACCGTGGCGACCGCGGGAACGGCAACCGGCATCACGCGCGTGACGCCGTCCTTGACGATCAGGAATGCAACCGGATCGACCTTGACGGCAGCGCCGGCGCCGCCGCCGAAATTGTTTTTCGCCGTGCCGTAATCTCCGCCGCCGGCGCCGAAGCCAAAGCTGACGCGGGAGATGGGAATAACGGTCACGCCGTCCGGCGTGGTGATCGGCTCGCCGATGATGGAGTTGGAATCTACCATCTCGCGGATCTTGCCCATCGCCGTATCCATCAGGTCATTCAGGGGGGCTTTCTTTTCAAGATTTTCCATGGTGTTCTTCCTTTCTCTTCTATGCTGACAGTTTTTCTGTATGTTCGTTCTCCTGCGCTGCCGGACCGGCTGCGGCGTCCGCGCCCCCGCGCGGGGGCGGCGCATCGTGCGCATGTGCCCTCTTAAAGCGCAGGAACCACTTCAGCAGCGGGATGGCAAGCGCGAATACGACAGCGAAAAGGTCGCCGACGCGGAAGCTCAGCCCGAGCGTTCCCTCCACGCGCGTTTTATCCGCGCCGTAATCCATGCGCAGGTGCAGCGAAGGGTTCGGAATGCAGAACAGCTCCTCCGCGCGCGGCATCAGCGCCCACATCGCAGCGCTGGCATAGCCGTAGGTCTGCGCGGTGTCCGCAGGATCGGTCCCGCCGAAGGTGACGAATATTTCCAGCGGGTCGATGCGCAGGCGGCGGCAGACGGCGTGCAGCATCGCACCCAGCGCAGAAAAGGCTGTGGACGCCAGATCCGTCAGCTCACGGAAGGCCGGCTTTGGCAGGGAGCGTTTCTTCCCGGGCGCTTTCTCTGCCGCCTCGTCCGTCTGCTTTTTTCCCTTTTTTTTCTTCGGCGGCGCAGACTTTCCGAGCGCGAGCGCCTTGCGGAACGGCCCGACGCGCAGCTTTATGACGGGCTCATCCCCGAAGCGCACCTCGGCCCCCACGCGGATGAGCGCAAGGAAAAGCAGGATCAGCAGAATGATCCCGATCACCTTCAGCGCTGTCAAGCGACCACCTCCCTGTCAATCGTTCCGCGTCATCCCTCTGCGCGGTCCGCTTCCCTGTCCTCCGGCGCGAGCGCGCCGGGGTCAAGAATCGTGCCGTCCTCGCCCATACGGAGCTGACCGTCTGCCTCAAGTCCCGGCATCTCAGGCAGCTCGTCGAGAGAGCCGAGGTGGAAATCACGCAGGAATTTCTTCGTCGTGCGGTACAGGTGCGGCCGTCCCGGCACCTGAAGCCGCCCGCATTCTTCGATCAGCCCGCGCTCAGAGAGAAGCCCCATCGTGTACGAGCTGTCTACCCCGCGCACCTGATCGACGTAGGCGCGGGTCGTGGGCTGGTAGTAGGCAACGATCGTCAGAACCTCCAGCGCAGGCTGGGAGAGCTTGGCGGTCTTGCGGATCTCAAACGCCTTGCGGATCACGTCCGCATAGTCCGGCGCAGAGCAGAGCTGATAGCTGTCCTCCATGCGCACAAGGCGGATGCCGCGGCGCTCATAGGCGTAGTAGTCGCCGAGCTTTTGCAGCACCTGCTCCGCCGTGGGGCGGTCCAGCTCCAGGGCAAGGCAGATGCGGTCGATCCCGAGCGGCTCGCCGCTGGCAAAGAGGATACCCTCCATCGCCGCCTCCAGCTCGTGCAGATCCAAGGTTTCAAGAGACATGGGCAATTCCTCACAAATCAATGGTTTGCGGCGCGTTTTTCTCGCATTCCACGGTGCAGTCCGTATCGGAGCCGGCAAGGTGGATGGCCTTTTCGCGGCAAAGCTCGAGCACGGCGATAAAGGTCGCCACGATCTCGCTGCGGCTGCGGCTGCCGCGGAAGAGCAAGCGGAAGCGCGTCATGCCGAACTCCCTCAGCCGGCGCAGGATCTCCTCCGCCTTGCCCTTGACGGGATACGGCTCGCGGCGGACGATCTCGCTCAGCGCCGCGCCCGGCGGAGCAGAAAGCTTTTCACCGCGATCGAGCATTGCCTGCATGGCGAGCACAAGCTCCGCCTTTTCATGGTCGTATTCGTAGATCTTTCCGTGCTGCATCGGCTCGCTCGGGCGCGTCATGATGCTGCGGCCGAACTCGCTCATGGGACCGAGCGTTTCTGTCAGCGTCTTGATGCGAAGGTAGGTGTCCTTCTGTGCCCGCTCCTTGAGCGAGGCGATCAGCTCGTCCATCTCGCTCTGCGCCTGCTCATCCTCAAGCGAGAGCAGCATCCGCGTTTTGATGTACATCAGATGCGCCGCCATGGTGATGAACTCGCTTGCGACCTCGAGATCGAGCTGCTTGCGCCGCTCGAGATACGCAAGGTACTGATCCAGAATGAGCGCAATGGGGATATCCTGGATCTCTATTTTGTTTTTGGAAAGCAGAAAGAGGATCAGGTCGAGCGGACCTTCAAAGTCCTGAAGCGCCTCGGCATTGCGCTCGCGGACCACGCTCTCGAGCTTGAAAACAGGATTGTCCATCATATGTTATCTCACGATCCAATCGGCAAAAAGCATGAAAACACGGTAGATCGCCGCGCTGAGAAAACGGTCGCCCACGCCGAGCCAGACCAGCACGAGCAGCACGGGCATCCCGAATTTTTCATAACGCATCAGCGTCATATACGCACGGTCCGGCAAAAAGGCGAAGATCACCTTCGACCCGTCGAGCGGAGAGATGGGAATGAGGTTGAACAGGCCCAACCCCACGCTCATATACGCCGTCATCATCAGAAAATCGAGCGCGCCGCGGCAGAGCGCCGTGTCCGTATAACAGTCAAGCACAAGGCGCACGCCAAGCAGCAGCAGGACGGAAAGCAGAAGGTTAGAGAGCGGACCCGCCAGCGCCGTGAGCGCCATGCCCTGCCGGGGCTTTTTGAAATAGCGCATATCCACCGGCACGGGCTTCGCCCAGCCGAAGCCGACCAGCAGCATCGCCGCAAAGCCGAACCAGTCGATATGGTGCAGAGGGTTAAGGCTGAGGCGGTGCGCCCGCTTCGCCGTCGGATCCCCGAGGGCATAGGCGGCGAGGCCGTGGCAGGTCTCGTGCACCGTCAGACATAAAAAGACGCCGAGCACGCGCAAAAGCGCATCGGTCAGCGCGGTCCAGTCGATCGACCGGACAAGGTCCTGAAAGGTATTCACGCAATTTCTCCGTGCAGGTTATGCAGATCGGTTTCCATCATGCATCAGTTTGGCTCTATTATAGCAGTATCTCCCTTCTTTTACAAGCCGTTTTGCAATTTTTATTGCATTGTGCCTTCAAAAATCGCTTGATTATTTTCAGGCAACCTGCACAATGCGCAAAAAGGCCCCGGTCCAAAAGGGACCGGGGCTGGATGCGGTTCACTTTTTCAGCCGCTTGTCGCTCCTGACGGCAAGGCGCGTGCCGAGGGACTGGAACGCCTGCACAAGAAGGATCAGCAGAATGACCGCCGCATACATGATCAGGTACTTATAGCGGTAGAAGCCGTAGTCGATGGCGATCTTGCCAAGGCCGCCTCCGCCGATGATGCCGCTCATGGCGGAGTAGCCCAGGATGGTGGTCAGCGCAATGGTGAAGTTCTGAAGGAGCGAGGGGATGCTCTCGGGGATCATGACCTTGCAGATGATCTGCACGGGCGTAGCGCCCATGCTCTGCGCGGCTTCGATAATATTGGGATCGACCTCGCGCAGGCTGCTTTCGACAAGGCGTGCAACGAACGGAAACGCTGCAATAACGAGCGGAACGATGGTCGCGGTCGTGCCGACGGTCGTACCGACGATCAGGCGCGAGAGCGGAAAGACCATGATCATCAGGATGAGGAACGGGATAGAGCGCAGCAGGTTGATGATGACGTTCAGCACGCTCATCAGCCAGCGCGGCAGCGGCAGCACGCCGCCCTTCTCCCCTGCGACCAGCAGCACGCCGAGCGGGAGCCCCAGCACGATGGCCAACGCGGTGGAGAGCACGGTGACATAAAATGTCTCCCAGATGGCTGAGAGGAACTGCGTTTGCAGCGCCTCGACCAGTCCGGCGACGGATTCGGCGGAAAAAAGATTACTGTACATCGACGCTCGCCTCCTCTACCTGAAGGTTTTCGATCCCCTTGAGAAATGCCATGGCACTTTCAAACTGCGCGTTGGGAACGCCCAGCAGCATGCTGCCGTAGACCTCCTCGGAGAGCTTCTGCGTGGTGGCGGAGATCACGTTGGCACTCACGCCCTCCTCCGTGGCAAGGCGGGCGACCAGCGGGATGGCGGTCGTTTTCGCGCTGCGGAAAATCAGGCGGATGCGGCGCTCGCGCTGCGGGTCGGACACATCCATGTCCGCGCCGCGCGGGAACACAAGATGGCGCGCCGCGGCGGACTTGGGCGCGGAAAAGACGGCAGAGACCAGCCCCTCCTCCACGACCTCGCCGTCATCGAGGATCGCAACGTGGTTGCAGACCTCCTTGACGACGCTCATCTGGTGCGTGATGATAACGACGGTGATGCCGAGCTTTTTGTTGATGTCGCCGATCAGCTCAAGGATCTGGCGCGTCGTCTTGGGGTCGAGCGCGCTCGTCGCCTCGTCGCACAGCAGGACCTTCGGGTTCGTAGCCAGCGCGCGGGCGATGGCTACGCGCTGCTGCTGCCCGCCGGAGAGCTGCGCGGGAAAGGCCTTGGCCTTATCCCTGAGCCCCACGATGTCGAGAAGCTCCAGCGCCCGCTGCTCGCGCCATTTCTTCTCTCCCCGCAAGCCGGAAA
The DNA here is from genome assembly GCA_002405995.1 of Oscillospiraceae bacterium UBA4632. Classification (GTDB taxonomy): domain Bacteria; phylum Bacillota; class Clostridia; order Oscillospirales; family Oscillospiraceae; genus Hominicoprocola. Next base: position 13,071 of record DHMW01000052.1, on the reverse strand, counting down.
GCTCCATCGGGAAGCAGACGTTATCCAGGCAGTTTCGCTGCATCAGCAGGTTGAAGCGCTGGAAGATCATCGTGATCTCGCGCCGCGCCGCGCGCAGCTGCGCGGGGGTCATCGTGTCGAGGCGTTCCCCGTTCACGATGACCTCGCCGGAGGTCGGGCGCTCGAGCATATTGATGCAGCGCACCAGCGTGGACTTGCCCGCGCCGCTCATGCCGATGATGCCGTAAACGTCTCCATCCGGGATGGTCAGGGAGACGTCCTTGAGCGCGTCCACCCTGCCGCCGGCAGTTTCAAAGGTCTTGCATAAATGCTTCAGTTCGATCAAGAACGCCCCCTCCTTTCGCTTTTTTACTTGGCGCTCAGCGCGTCGAGCGTGGTCTGCTTGCCGCCGTAGAGGCCCATGGGCTCGACGTGGATCGCGGCGACGGAGACGATGTGCGTGCCCTTCTCAGCGTTGAAATCGTCGAGATACGGCTTGTGCTGGAAGTAGTTGGCGTCCACGGTGCCATCCTCAACAATGTCGTTGGGAATAACGTAGTCGTTATAGGTCTTGATGTCGAGAGTGATGTCCTTTTCGGCAAGAATGTCCTTGGCGACCTCAAGGATCTCGGCGTGCGGGGTCGGGGAGGCGGCAACAGAGATGGTGGTACCGGCAAGCGCAGCGTAGTCAACGGAGGCGTCGTAGCCGTCGGTCGGGTCCTCCACGGTGCTGACGACGGAGCCGTCATACTTTTCATTGATGTAATCAACGACCTGCTGGCTCTCAAGCGCGGCGACGAGCGCCTTGATCTTGTCGGAGCTCTCGTTGCCCTCCTTGACGGCGAGGATGTTGGCATAGGCGGAGGAGGAACCCTCGATCTCAAGGGAGTCCTTGACGGGGTTCAGGCCTGCGTTGATGGCGTAGTTGGAGTTGATGACGGCGTAATCGACATCCTGAAGGATGTTGGGGATCTGCGCAGCCTCGGTCTCAACGATCTCAACATTGTACGGATTCTCGGCAATGTCGTTCTTGGTGGCGGTGATGCCGGCGCCGTCCTTGAGCTTGATGATGCCGTTGGCTTCGAGCAGGAGCAGGGCGCGGGCTTCGTTGGTCGTGTCGTTGGGGACAGCGATCTGGATGACAGGGGCTTCGTCCTCGGCCTTGGAGCCGCAGCCGGTCAGTGCGAGCGCGGCGGTGAGGACGAGCGCAAGGACAAGAGCAGTCAGCTTGACGGAATTCTTTTTCATTGTTTTGATCTCCTTATGATCTATTTTTTGAACGGATATTTTGGTTTCGAAAAAGGGAAATGCTTTTATTCATACATTGCTGCGCCCGCCGGACACATTCGGTCGTCTCTCAATATCTGGACGCTTTTGCAAAGGTTCACAGTTCACAGCTCCTTTCCGGAAATAAAAAACAGCGGGAGGCCATTTGACCTTCCGCTGCCGTTCACGCTTGAATATCAGACAGTTTCTGAAAGGAAATGACCGTTTTGCTCACGACGAAGCATGCACATGATGGACATCATGCACATCTTGGACATCATCATGGAGTTGACGGCGAGGTTCTTCATGCCCATTGTTTCCTTTCTGAAAATCAGGCGCAGGCGATCAGTCTCCCTGCGATGTGCGTATGGTAGCACCATCGGTCTGAATTGTCAACCGAAAAATTCATATTTTTTCACACCGACGCAATTTTTTTGCAAATGCACGAAATTTGACGTTCATTTGCTCCGCGCTTCGAGCACATGGACAAGATGGCGGAGAAATTCCGTGCCGTCCAGCCCCGCAAGCGCGGCCTCCGCCGCGCGCGAACTCTCCGCGATCCTTTCCCGGCAGCCGTCCAGCCCGAAGAGATCGACGCCGGTGGTCTTGCCCTCCTCCCGGTCGGAGCCGATGGGCTTGCCAAAAACCCTTTCGTCGCCGATGATGTCAAGCACATCGTCGCGCAGCTGGAAGGCGTAGCCGAACTGGTCAGCATAGCGTGCAGCGGCGTCCTCCTGCGCCTTCGTGCCGCCCGCAGCGGCAGCGCCCATCACGCAGGCGGCGCGGATGAGCGCGCTCGTCTTGCGCAGGTAGATCTCATGCAGCTCGTCCGCCGTCAGCGCCCGCCCCTCCCACGCAAGGTCGAGCTGCTGCCCGCCGCAGATACCCTCGTGTCCGGCGGCGCGGGCCAGGATCTGCGCGCAGCGCAGCGCCCGCGCGGCGGGAAGCGGCGCGTTCAGCACCGTTTCAAAGGCAAGCGCCTGCAGTGCGTCGCCCGCGAGCGTCGCCGTGCGTTCGCCGAACACCTTGTGGTTCGACGGCTTGCCGCGGCGCAGATCGTCGTTGTCCATCACGGGCAGGTCGTCGTGGATGAGCGAATAGGTGTGCAGCATCTCAACGCCGCAGGCGACGCTCAGTGCCGCTTCGGTGTCGCCGCCGCAGACGCGGCAGAATTCGAGCGTCAGAATCGGGCGCAGGCGCTTGCCGCCCGCCGCCAGGCTGTAGCGCATCGAGTCGGTGAGCGCGTGATAGCGCGCGCCCGCAGTATCGCTCAGGCAGACGGAGAGATAGTCCTCGATCATTGCCTGATAACCCTTCATGCGCGCGGAAAACAGCGTTTCGTCCATGGCTTACTCCTCCGGGATGAATGGGCTCTCGACCGGCGCGCCGTCCGCGCCCTTAGAAAGCTTTGCGACCTTCTGCTCCGCTTTGTCGAGCATCGCGCCGCAGTCGGCGGCAAGCTTCGTGCCCTCCTCAAAGAGCTTGAGCGAGTCGGCAAGCTTTGCCTCCCCCTTTTCCAGCGCCGCCACGATCTCCTCAAGGCGGGCGATATTATCCTCAAACGTTTTCGCCATCGGCCGTTCCTCCCATGCTTCGTTCGTTTACCGTGCAGCCGAGGCTCCCCCGCCCCAGCAGTACCTCGATCTGTTCGCCAACTGCGGCTTCCTGCGCCGCGCGCAGAATTTGCCCCTGCCCGTTTCGTGCCACAGCATAGCCGCGGCCGAGCACCTTGAGCGGGCTGAGCGCGTCGAGCTTTGCCGCGAGCGCTGTGAACCGCTGCCGCCGCTGCGCCGTCTGGCCCTGTGCGAGCGAGGCAAGATTTTTCTGCGTGTAGTCGAGCAGCAGGCGCTTATCGTCGATAAACGCCATGGGGTCGCGCAGCGCACGGCTGCGCGCAAGCTTTTCATACCGCTCGCGCAGGGCGGCCACGCGCGTCCGCTCGCTCTGCGCCATGCGCGCCTGCAGCGTCTCGAGCCGCCTTCTGGCCTCGCGCTGGTCCGGCACGGCAAGCTCCGCCGCGTTGGACGGCGTGGACGCGCGGGCATCGGCGACAAAGTCGGCGATCGTCACGTCCGGCTCGTGCCCTACGGCAGAGATGACCGGGAGGTCCGATTCATAAATGGCACGCGCCACGCGCTCATCGTTGAACGCCCAGAGGTCCTCGATCGAGCCGCCGCCGCGGCCCGTGATGATGAGGTCGGCGACCTTCCATTTGTTTGCATAGCGCAGCGCACCGGCGATCTCCGGCGGCGCCTCAGCGCCCTGCACGCGCACGGGCAGGAGCACGACCTCGCTCATCGGCCAGCGCGCGTTCAGGATGCGCAGCATATCGTGCACCGCCGCGCCTGCGGATGAGGTGATGATGGCGATGCGTCCCGGGTACTCCGGCAGGGGCTTTTTGTGCGCGGGATCGAAAAGCCCTTCCTTATAGAGCTTTTCCTTGAGCTGCTCGAAGGCGACATGCAGGTCGCCGACGCCCGCCGCGCTCAGCTCCGAGCAGTAGAGCTGATACGCACCGTCGCGCGGGAACACGCCGATGCGGCCGAAGGCGACGACCTTCATGCCGTTTTCCGGCCGGAAGCGGAGCGAGGACGCCATGCCGCGGAACATCACGCAGCGAAGCGCGCTGCCCTCGTCCTTGAGCGTAAAGTAGTGATGCCCTGAGGGATAGAGCTTGTAGTTCGATATCTCGCCGCGCACGAAAATCGTCTGGAGCTGAGGCACGGCGTCAAGCAGCGCCTTGATGAAGTTGTTCGCCTCGGATACGCTGAAGATCATCTGCTGCTGTTCCATGTCTGCCGCCTCCTTTTCCGGACCAAAGAAAAGCAGAGCGCCGCGCCGGCGGTACTCTGCTCGTTTCTGTGACTTATTCCGCGCTGATCTCGCCGCGCACGAAGCTGCCGAGGATGCCGTTGATGAATTTGACCGTCTCCGGCGTTTCGTATTTCTTGGCGATCTCGACCGCCTCGTTGATGGCGACGCTGTTGGGAATGTCCGTGCGGTAGAGGACCTCGTACATCGCAACGCGCATGATCGCCGAGGCGACGAGCGGGATGCGGTCAAAGCTCCAGCCGCGGGCGTATTTGGCAATGTAGCCGTCCAGCTCCGGGGCGTGAGCGGCAACGCCGGTGACGATGGAGCGGATATAGTCCGCCTGCGATGCGCCGGGGACCTTTTCGTAGACCGCGTCCTCCTCCCTGAGGGTATCGAAATATTCCTTTGTCAGCCGTTCATCGAGCAGCGCTTCGGGGGATCTATCCGTAAAGCTCAGCTCATAGGCAAGATGCACTGCGATCTCTCGCGCCGTATTGCGAATCATTCTCGTTCTGTTCCTTTATCTTTCTCTATTAGTTGAAGCTGATCCCGCCGACGTGGACATTGACCGCCTGCACGGCGTAGCCCGTCATGCCGCTGACGGCGGCGGAAACGCTTTCCTGCACCTTGCGCGCCGTTTCGGGGATAGGGTAACCGTAGCGCATCATGAGGTAAATATCAACGACGATCTCGCCGTCGGAGAGCTCGGCGCGCACGCCGCGAAGCCCTTTTTTCCCAGTGAACTGCTCGGTGAGCTGCTCGGTCATGTTCTGGCACATGGGACCCACGCCCTCGATCTCGCCGACCGCGTCGGCGGCGATGGCGGCGACCACGTCCTCGGCGATGCTGATGCTGCCGTTTTCCTCGCCGCGGGTCAGATACTCTCGATTCTCAGCCATTGCGATATCCTCTCCTTGCTCGTGTGCTCATATCGAGAGTATTCTACCATCTTCTTCTGCAAATTACAACAGCTAATTTACTTCCATGATCTTGATGCTTTCTGCGGAAAGCCCCGTCTCCTGCTTAACGATGTCGGTGATGCGGGCGATGTCCTCGGTTTGCAGCCCGCCCTCCCCCGTTGAGACGACGACGCTCACGCCGTCCTCGGACATGAAGACGACGCAGTCGTCATAGCCCTTGGCTGTGACCATGTTCTCGATCTGCGCCTCGCTGAGGGTGTAGGACGCGAGTGTCTGGATGCTCTTCGCCGCCTCGTTCACAGTCTCCTCGTCCACATCCCCGCTCTCGCTCGCCTCCTTCAGAAGTGAGAGTGCGCTGTCGCGCGCCTGCTGGCGCGTCAGGCGCGCCGAGGCAAAGTAGTCCGAGCCCGCCGCGTCGGCGGAGACCTCCGCGGCCTCATCCTCCGGCGCGTCCACCTGCTGTGCCTGGCCGAGGATCTTTGCCGGCTTTTCTACCTTTTCGGCGTACTTTCCGTTCAGAAAGATCGCTGCGCAGACGAACACCAGGATCGTCGCCACCACTGCGTTCCGCTTCCACAACTGCTTCATACCTGCTTCCTCCCTGCTCTTTCGGCAATAAAAAATATAGATGCTCATGGTTTTCCCTGAACGACTGTGATCCTGTCGGACGAAAGCCCGGTCAGCGCGCTGACCGCCTGCGTCACGCGCAGGCGCACAGCGGCGCTTCCGCCGCCCTCGCACACGACGAGCGCGCCGATGAAGCGCGGATAAATGCTCTGCGTGACGACGACAGCGGCGCCTGAGCCGCTGCCGAGCACAACGGTCTCAGTCCTGCGCGACTGCTCGCCGCCCTCTGCTCCGCTGCGCTTGCTGGACAGGTCCTCATCCTGCGCAAGCTCGTACTCTCCCCCGCCGTCCACGGTGAGCATCAGCGAAAGCCGTCCCACGCCGTCGAGCGAGGAGAGGATCTGCTCCATCTCACCTTGCAGCGCAAGGCGGTCAAAGCGCTCTGCCTCCGGCGCTTCGGACGCCTCCTGCGCCGTGTCCTGCTGCTGCGGCAATAGCAGCAGCAGCGCGCCGAGCACCGCCGCCAGCAGCGCGTATTTGTACTTTTTCAGCGGCTCGGGTATGCTCAGCCGCCATCTTCCGCCGGTTCGATCCATTGCTGATTCTCCTCCGCGATCCCAAGCTCCCGCGCGATGCACGCGCCGAGCGCTGCGTTTTTCCTGCCGTACAGCGTGACGGACACCGGCAGCGGCACGCCGTCCGTCTGCTGTGTTGTGACCTCTGCTCGGACAGCGGCGCCGAGCGCGTCCGCTTTGTCCTCAATATATGCCTGCGTCCGCTCCGCTATGCCGGAGGCGAGCGCGTCCTCATACTGCCCGGACAGCTCCTGCCGCCGCTGCGCGGCAGCATCGCGGTACGAGGAAAGAAACGATGCGCCGAGCGCGTCCAGATCCGCTGCGAGCAGCGGACGCAGCATAGCGAGCATCAGCAGCAGCCCGCCGGTAAAGCGGACCGCGCGGCGCATTGCCGTGCCGTGCGTGAGCAGCTCGGCGATGCTGACGAGCACCGCGCAGGCAGTCACGCCCAAAAGCCAGGAGCGAAAGAACGTCATACTGTCACCGCCATCAAAAGTGAGATCATGAGTGCGGCGAGCAGAATGAACGCGCCGCCCGCCGTCATTGCCAGCATAAGGGAAAAAGCGGAGGAAAGCTGGCTGAGAAAGCCGCGCAGCGTCTCGCTGCCGGTGACGCCGCAGAAAAACGCCGCCGCACGATAGAGAAGATACTGAAGCCCCAGGCGCACAAACGGCGCAAGGCAGAGCGCCAGCACCGCAAAAACACCGATCGTCCCCAGCGTGCCGCGCAGCGCTCCCGCGCCCGCCAGCACAGCCTCCGCCGCGTCGGAAAGAATGCCGCCGACGATGGGCACAGCGCCGGAAACAACGCTCTTGCCGACCTTGAGCGCCGTGCGGTCGGCTGTTCCGGCAAGAAGATTCGAGAGCGAAAGGAACGCCGTATAGGCGATCAAAATGCCGCTGAGCGCCCAGGAGAGTAGCTTTCTGACGCCGTCCGCCAACACCGTAAGACGGCTTTGCGAAAGCAGCGCGCCCGCTGCCGACGCGCCGATCATGCAGTAGAGCACCGGGACGAACACCCCGCGCAGAAGCGAGAGGAACGCATCGCTCATCATCAGCGCGCCGACCTGCCAGACACTCGCCGTTCCCACGCAGCCGCCCGCTGCCATTGCCGTTGCAACTGCCGGCAGCAGGAGCTTTGCGAGCACGGCGAGACCGTCCACGGTCTCAACGCCCAGCCCGATGAGGGCGTGCATATCTCCCGCAGTGAGCGCCGCTGCACCGAGCACGCCGGCATAGCCCGCACAGTGCGCGGCAAGCTCATCCGTCCCCTCCGCCGTACTCTCGACCAGCGCGCACAGCAGCGCGAGCAGCATCAGCGATACCGCTGCGCGCACAGACGCGGTCAGCGCGCTGCGCAGCGCCGTGCCGAGACGCTGCCAAAGGTAATCCGCGCCGGCGGAAACGAGGTCCTCCCCCTGCGCGGCGTTGAGCAGCTCCTGCGGCACGGCTCCGTCCAGCTCCTGCGGCAGCTCGAGCGCCCCGGCAGGAAGCGAAAGCGCGCACAGCGCAAAAAGCAGGCACAGCATCCGCATCATAACAGCTCCTCCACCAGCGCGAGCAGTGCCTCGAGCAGCGGCAGCACGCACATGAGCGCGCACAGCGCGCCCGCCGTCCCCATGAGGGAGGACAGGGCGCTCTGACCCGCGTCGTCACAGAGCGCGCAGGAAAAGCGCGCGACGAGCGCGGCCGCCATCACCTTCCACAGCGGAGCGAACAGCGCCGCGGGCAGCCCCGTCAGCGCGAGCGCGCGGGTGCAGAAATCGGAAAGCTCCGAAAGCGCGGGCAGCAGCAGCGCGCAGCCAGCGATCACCGCCGCGAGCAGCAGCGCGAGCGCAAGCGCGCCGTCGTTTCTTTTCAAAAGCGCCGTTACCGCCGCCGTGCAGAGGCTCAGCGCCGCCAGCTTCAGCAATAGCTCCATGGCTAAAACCCGAACAGCGTCTTGATGAGGTCGAACAGCGAGCTGATCTCGCGCACGAGCAGCATCATCGTGGTGATAAGGCCGGCAAGGCTGACGAGCATCGCCTGGTCCGGGCGGTCCGAGCGCACGAGCAGCTGGTTGAGCACCGCCACAACGATGCCGACTGCCGCGATCTTGAATACGAGGTCAATATCCATAGCGTTCTTCCTTGTGTAAAGTGTTTCCCCTTTTCATCTTCCTACAGCAGGAGGATCACGAGCAGCGTCCCGCCGCCGAGGCATAGCGCCGTTGTCACTCGCGCACCGGCGCACGCGGCGCTGGCCAGCGCGCGCTCCTGCTGCGCAAGCAGCTCAGAAGCCTGTGCAAGCGCGGTGCAGACGCCGTCCTCCCCGCCGCCGAGGGCGGTTCCGAGCAGGGCGACCGCTTCCCGCTCCCGCGGATCGAGCGGGAGGCGCTGCGCCTCCTCCCGCCACGCGTGCTCAAGCGTCTGCCCTGCTGCAAGGCGCGCGGAAACGGCAGAAAAAAAGGCGTCCGCCTCCGGCGCACAGGAAAGCTCGTGCAGCAGCGCGGGCAGAGGCGAGAGCGTCAGGCGCACGGCGCGCTCCAGCGCGAGAAAGCCGCCTGCAAGCGCCCGGAGCGTATCGCGCCGCCGCCTGCCGCGCGCAAGGATATCCTGCCGCAGCAGAAACGCCGCGCCCAGCAGCAGCGCTGCGCCCGTCAGACGCAGCATGGCGGCTCCTGCACCTCATAGCGCCGCACGCCGCCGTCCGTGCGGATGATAACGCAGCGGCGGAAAACGTCTGCCGCCAGCAGCTCGCGCCAGAGCGGCTTGCGCAAAAGCTCCTGCGTATCCTGCGCGTGGATGCTTGCCAGCAGACCCACACCGCAGTTGGCGGCAAGGCACATCGCACGGATATCCTCCTGCGCGGTGATCTCGTCCACGGCGATGACCTGCGGGTTCATGCCGCGCAGCAGCATCGGGATGCCCGCCGCCTTCGGGCAGAGGGAGAGCACATCCGTGTGGCTGCCAAGCTCCATCTGCACGCGCCCCTTGCAGCACACCGCCAGCTCGCAGCGCTCGTCGATCACGGCAACGCGCAGCGCGCGGTGCTCGCTGTCGCCGAGAGAAAGAACGCGGATCAGGTCTCGCAGAAGCGTCGTTTTTCCGCCGCCGGGCGGCGAGAGCAGGAGCGTGCTGAGAAAACGCCCATCCTCGCCGAAAAGCTGCGGCGCGATGCCGCTGCCAAGCCCGATCTGCTCGCACACAATGCGCAGCGCCAGCGAGGAGATCTCCTTGAGATCGCTCACGTTCCCGCCGCGCACAACGGCGCTGCCGCATACGCCGAGGCGAAACCCGCCCCGCAGCGGCAAAAATCCCTGGCGCAGCGTTTCCACGCAAGCATAGCGGGAATACTCCGTCACTGCGCCGAGCATCTGCTCAAGGTCCTCCGCCGTAACGAGCGCGGTGCGGTCTGCGGGCGCGGCGCTCAGCTCGCCCTCCGGCGTCAGCACCGTGAGCGGGCTCATCACGCGCAGGCGCAGCTCCTCGGCGCGCTCCTTCTGCTTGTCCGGCAGCGAGAGCGCAAGGCGTTTGAGGCGGTGGGGCAGAAATTCGCACGCCTGTTCATAGCGGTAGATGCGGCTGAGCCGTTCCATCGTCATGCACTTCCCTTCCTCCGTGATGCTACACTCTATGAGCGTGTCCGCTCGCTTATGCAGGGTTTGTCCTCCGGAGAGCAAAAGAAAAAACGGGCTCGCGCCCGTCTTTTCTTATTTGCCGCAGCCGCAGGCACAGGGTCCGGCGCCGCTGGGCGGCGTGCTGGACGGGAAGAAATCGTCCAGTGGGAACTCCACCGCGTCAAAGACCTTGCAGGGATCCTCGCTGCAGCAGTCGCCGATGCCGGCGAGCGTGCATTCGTTCGAGGGGATGCAGTAGTCGTAGACGGGAATGAGCAGCTGCGTATCGCGCTCAAGACGGACGGTGGAGAACTGCCCGAGGGAAATGCACACGCGGCGGATGGCAGACTCATCGAAGAGGATCGGCTCATCGAACGCCTCGAGAATGCCGGACGGAACGCCCGTGAGCATGCCGCGGTCGCAGCCGCAGCGGCAGTTGCAGTTGTCGGCAAAGTGGGCGCACAGCAGGATGGGGTCTGTGACCGAGACCACCGCGGTGGGCAGATTCGCCGTCAGGTCGAGCGGGACATCGGCCATGTTCTCCATCGGCTCGGACGAGTAGATCTTCGCGCCGCTCTCGCCGCCGAACAGCACCACGCGCTTGTCGAAGGTCGCGAGCCCCTCGACCTCGGTGTAGCGGGCGCTGCCGTTCATCGCCTGCAAAATGATGCGGTAGAAAAAGCGCATATCGACAGTGTAGTAGCCGCGGTTGAAATTCACCGGCTCCACATCCACAAAGGTATAGAGCAGCTCAGCGCTGCCGCCGCGGATGCTCTGCGCGGCGCTCAGAACGCTCTGGGCGCTCGCTGTGGGGTAAAAGCGCAGATCCTCGATGCAGTCCTTATCCCGGCACGAGGAATATATCTTTTTCGTATGGATACAGACCGCCTCGCGCACGCCGTTCGCGCCGCTCACTGGACCTGCCGCAACCTTATCAGCCATATATCGGATACCTCCTGATCTAAGTACTGGGAAAGAGCGGCGCTTCGCCGTTTCTTTCACCCCAGTCTATGCCTGCGGGCAAAATGGGTGCGGCGCGTGCGCGGCTTTTTGAAAAAAGGCTATACAAATCCGGATCGACGTGATAAACTGTGGGCAGTTCAAGTACACATCCGGCGGGCAGCTCCGCCGGTGCCCGGGGAGGTGCGCTATGGGGCGCGTCGGTTTTATTCAGGACAAGCTGGAAATTAAATTTCTCATTCTGTATGTCGCCTCACGGCTGATCGAGCCGGTGCCGTTTGAGGCGATGCAGGATCTGACGATGTGCGACGAGGGCGTGGATTTCTTTGATTTTTCCGAATGCCTGAACAGTCTGGTCGAGTCGCAGCATCTGACGCTCTCGGACGACGGGCTGTACGCCGTTACGGAAAAGGGCCTGCACAACGGCGCGATCTGCGAATCGAGCCTGCCCTACTCCGTACGCCTGCGCGCCGACAAGAACATCACGATCTACAACCAGAAGCTCAAGCGCCGCGCGCAGATCAAGTCGGACATCCGCCCCCGCCGCAACGGGACCTTTACCGTCACCCTCGCCTTCAACGACGATGACGACCAGCCGCTGCTCAAGATGGAGCTGATGGTGCCCAAGGAGGTCATGGCAAAGGATCTTGCCGCGCGCTTCCAGAAAAGCCCCGAGCAGCTTTATACCGGCATCCTGAACACGCTCTTCGCTGAGCCGGACGGGGGAAAATAATGCGGCACATAAAAAAGAGAGACGGATGCGTCCGTCTCTCTTTTTCTTTTCATTTCACCACGACGTTTTCCTTGCCGAAGCGTTCCTCCAGGTCGCGCACGAGCGAGGTGTGCAGGTCGCAGGTCGTGCCGATGAGTTTGCCGGTGTCCGTCAGGCGGATGCGGACATTGTTGCCCTTGCCCTCGAACATATAGAGGATCTTCCGGAGCATGTCCATCTCCGGTCCATCCGCCGACGGCAGACGCAGATAGAGCGTCTGTCCCGTCCGCAGCTGCGGCGACTGCGCAGGCGCAGCTGCCCCCGTTGAGAAGTCGGCGTTCAGCGGGCGGGCAAAGTCACACATGAGCTGCGGCGCCTTTTCATCGCGGACAGACAGCGTGCCGGAGACATAGATGACCTGCCCCTCCTGCAAGTAGCTGCCGTACTGCTCGAGCGCGCGCGTGAAGCAGAGCATTTCGATCGCTCCCGTGCCGTCCTCAAGCGTGACATACGCCATGAGGGTATTCTTTTTCGTCATCTTCGTCTTGCTGGCGGTGACCACGCCCGCGAGCGAGATCTTCTGTCCGTCAGCAAAGGCCGTCGGCCCCGTTTCCTGTGCGAAGTCCTCCATCACGTGAGCAATGGGGACTGCGCCGCCCGCGCGGGCAAGCGTGCGGTAGGCGTCCATCGGGTGGCCCGAGAGGTAAAGCCCCGTCGTGGCCTTTTCCATCGCCATGAGCTCCTGCGGCGTGAATTCCGGAATATCCGGCAGAACGAGCGCAGCCTGCCGCGCGGTCTCCGCGCCCATGCCGAAAAAGTCGATCTGCCCTTCAATGTTCGCGCGGTTGCCCTCGGCAATGCCGTCCATCACCTTTTCGTAGACGGCGATGAGCTGTGCACGCCTTGCGCCCGTGGAGTCGAACGCGCCTGCGCGGATGAGGTTTTCAACTGCGCGCTTGTTGATCTCCATGCCGTCCATGCGGCGGCAGAAGTCCTGAAAATCCGTAAACGGGCCGTTCAGCTCGCGCTCGCGCATCATGCGCAGGATCAGCCCGCGGCCGATGTTCTTGATGGCGACGAGGCCGAAGCGGATGCCCTCGGGCTCGACCGTGAAGCGGTCGGCGGAGTGGTTGACGTCCGGCGGCAGCAGCTTGATGCCGCACTCGCGGCACTCGTTGAAATACTCGCCCACCTTGTCGGACGAATCCAGCACGCTGGAAAGCAGCGCCGCCATGTACTCTTTCGTATAGTGGCACTTGAAGTACGCCGTCTGATAGGCGACGACCGCGTAGGCCGCGGCGTGCGCCTTGTTGAACGCGTAGTTTGCAAAGGCGTAAATTTCCTCGTATATCTCCTGCGCAGCCTTTTCGTCGATGCCGTTTGCCACGCAGCCGGAGATGTTGCGCGTGAGATCGCCGTGCAGAAAGGCTTCGCGCTCGCGCTCGATGTCCTTGACCTTTTTCTTGCTCATCGCGCGGCGCAGCATGTCCGCCTGGCCGAGCGAATAGCCCGCGAGCTGCTGGAAGATCTGGATGACCTGCTCCTGATACACGATGCAGCCGTAGGTGATCGACAAAATCGGCTCGAGCTGCGGGATGAGGTACGTGACCTTTTTCGGGTCGTGCTTGCAGGCGATGAATTTCGGAATGGATTCCATCGGTCCCGGGCGGTAGAGCGCGAT
>DHMW01000117.1:1588-2858 GCA_002405995.1 Oscillospiraceae bacterium UBA4632 | reverse complement strand
TCCACGACCTCCTCAAGGTCGGGGCGCTTGCCGTCATAGTAGCGGTAGCAGCTCACCTTGTGCGTCGGCGAGATGCTCACCTCGTGCGGATAATCGCCTGCGCAGCCGTCCACACACATTTCGCAGCGATCCTTAAAATAGCAGTAGTTCGGCATGTTGATGGGGTTCGGCACCTTGCCGGGGATGGAGTAGAGCTTTTCGACCTGGCGGCCGACGACCGGCTTGGAGGCCATGAGGCCGATGGTGTAGGGATGCGCGGGATGGGCGAAGATCTCCTCCGCCGTGCCCTGCTCAACGATGCGGCCGGCGTACATGACGACCACGTAGTCCGCCATTTCGGCAATGACGCCGAGGTCGTGCGTGATGAACATGATCGAGGAATTGATCCGGTCCTTCAGGTTGCGCAGCAGGTCGAGGATCTGCGCCTGGATCGTTACGTCGAGCGCCGTGGTGGGCTCGTCGGCGATGATGAGCTTCGGGCTGCACGCAAGCGCCATGGCGATCATGACGCGCTGGCGCATACCGCCGGAGAGCTCGTGCGGGAACATCTTGTAGACGCCCTCGCTGTTGGCGATGCCGACCATCTCAAGGAGTTCAATCGTGCGCTTTTTGATCTGCTCCTCGCTGTGCCCGGCTTCGTTGTGCAGGAGCAGCACCTCCTCCAGCTGGTCGCCGATGCGGAACACGGGGTTCAGCGCGGTCATCGGCTCCTGGAAGATCATGGAGATGTAGTTGCCGCGCAGGTGCTGCATGACGCTGTCGGGCGCCTTTGTCACGTCGTAGGCCTTATTGCCGAGGTTCAGGCGGATCTCGCCCTCCACGACCTGACCCTGCGGACGCTGCAAAAGCTGCATGAGAGAAAGGCTCGTGACCGATTTGCCGCAGCCGGACTCGCCCACGACGCCGACGGTCTTGCCGATGGGCACGGAGAAGGTGACGCCGTCTACCGACTTGACAGTGCCGGTATCGGTGAAAAAGTAGGTGTGCAGGTTGTCGAACTCGACCGCGTTGTTGCGGTCGTGCATCTGCGTGAGATACTCGGATTCGGGAACGTTCTTGCGCTTGCGATTCTTTTCGAGCGCATTCGTGATCCTGCGGTTTTCCTTGGAAATGCGGCGGGATTCCTTTGCGGACAGATAGCCGTCGTTATGCTTCTTAGCCATTCAAATTCCCTCCTTTCTCAGCGCTTCATCTTCGGGTCGAACGCGTCGCGCAGACCGTCGCCGACGAAGTTGAAGCCGAGGACCGTCAGCATCAGGCAGATGCCGGC
>DHMW01000117.1:538-1410 GCA_002405995.1 Oscillospiraceae bacterium UBA4632 | reverse complement strand
CTCATCGTGCAGTTGACGATGAGCTGCGGGATGACGTTGGGGATCAGGTGGCGGAAGATGCGGCGCGAAACGCTGATGCCGCAGGCCTCCGTCGCGGTCATGAACTCCTGCTCGCGCAGCGACAGGATCTGGCCGCGGACGAGACGGGCGATGCCCGGCCAGCCGAGGAAGCCGAGGATCAGCATTAAGTAGAGCATTCGGATCTGCGGATCGACGCGCATACCGTCCATCGCCGCGCCCAGAATGATGATGAGCGGGGTGGAGGGGATGCAGTAGAAGATATCGACGATACGCATGATGAGGTTATCGACCCAGCCGCCGAAGTAGCCGGAGACGCCGCCGAGCACCACGCCGAGCGCCGCGGAAATGATGACGACGATGAAGCCGATCATCAGCGACACGCGGCCGCCGTACATCAGGCGGGTGAGCATATCCATGCCGTTTTTATCCGTGCCGAGCCAGTGCGTGGAGCTGGGGAAGGAGTAGGCGTCGAACACGCGGGTGGACGTGCCCTCCTTGATCGACCACTGGTACTTGGCGGGGTTGTATTCGAGCTTGATCTCGCGCTCCTGACCGGATTCGTTCACGTAGGTGAACTTGGTCTCACCGCGGTCGACGGCCTGCTGCACGCGCTCTTTGAAGTCCTTGGTGATGACCGTGCCGCTGACCTTGGACTGGATGACGTAGCGGCTGATGTAGGCGATCTCCTCGCCGTTCAGCATGACGCTGTCTTCATCGAGCGTATAGGTCTTGCCGTCGGCCGTGAACTCCGCTTCGCCGTTGGCGTGCGCCTTGAGGGCGTTGAAGCTGAAGTTGAAGCCGAACTTCTGATTGGGGTCGTTCGAACTGATGATGTCCTTATAGGCGATGGC
>DHMW01000117.1:0-410 GCA_002405995.1 Oscillospiraceae bacterium UBA4632 | reverse complement strand
AAGCTGTCGTCCTTGCCCATGTGCAGCGTGAGCTGCGCCTGGAGGATCGTGCCGAACTCCTGGCCGTCGGCCACGAGATAGCGGTACTCGGTGTTCTCGCTCATGGCGGCGTATTCCTTGAGCTGGATATCGTCGCGGTAGAAGACCTCGTCCTCTCCATAGGGGCTGAGAAGGCCGCCGATGAAGGAGAAGATGAACATCACGGCGAGGATCGTCAGACCCACGACCGCGAGGCGGTTGCGGAAAAAGCGCTTGGCGACCAGCGTGCCCGGGGAAAGGACCTTGACGCGGCGGTCGTCGTTGAGGGAAAGCTGCTCGGTGGAGCCGCTCTCTTGCTGATCGTTGATCTTCTTTTCTTCAGACATGGATTCGCGCCTCCTTTCTCAAGCGATGCGCACGCGGGGGTCGAC
>DHMW01000013.1:4903-15923 GCA_002405995.1 Oscillospiraceae bacterium UBA4632 | reverse complement strand
GATGCCCTGCACGCAGTTGCGCGCAACGAAAATGAAGCCGAGGAACACATAGAGCGCCAGATCGACATAGAGATAGCTGTTGCCGAAGCGGACCGTTTCCGCCGTCACCTTGTCCGCGCTGAGAAAAATATGCAGGTACGCGCCGTTGACCGTCAGCAGCAGCCCGGCCGCGATGGAGACCGCCGCCATAACGAGCATGATCACGAGCGACTGGAGCGTCCCCCTGCGGATGCGGCCCGTGTCACCTGCGCCGAGATTCTGGGCAACGAAGCTCGTCATCGCGGATCCCAGTCCGTTCAGCGGTGTCATCAGGAGGTTGTTGAGCTTGTTGGCGGCGCCGAAGCCGTTCTGCGCGGCGGAGGAGACCATCGCGCCGCCGATCATATCAAACTGCACCACGATGCTCTGCACCACGATGATGCCGATGGCGAGCACGGAGAATTGCAGCCCCAGCGGGATGCCCTGGATCATATGGCGCGCCGCATCGCGCGCTGTGATCTGCCAGTCCTCGCGGTGCAGCCGCAGCGCGGGGTACCTGCGGAACGCATAGAAAAAGCAGCCGAGCGTACTGACGAGCTGCGCTGCGACCGTGGCGGCCGCCGCACCTGCGACGCCCCAGCTGAAGACGATGATAAACAGCAGGTCCAGCCCCACGTTCAGCACCGTAGAAAACAGCAGAAACGCCAGCGGCGTTGCCGAATCCCCCATGCTGCGCAGGAAGGAGCAGATGAAGTTGTAGAACAGCTGCGCGCCGATCCCTGCGAAAATGATGGCGCAGTAGGTGTGGGCGGCGCGATAGACCTCCGGATCGTTCGGCGTGACATTGATCCAGGCAAGCATCGGATCGAGCAGCGCGAGCGCGAGCGCCGTCAGCAGGACCGTCAGCGCCGCGGAGAGCACGAGCTGCGTTGTCAGCGAGCGGCGCACGCCCGCCTCGTTATGCGCGCCGACATGACAGGACGTGACGACGCAGAAGCCCGCGCTGACGCCGAAGGCAAATTGCAGAAAGATGAAGATCAGCGATGTGGTGTCATTGACGCCCGCGACCTCCTGCGCCGTCAGGGTCTGCCCGACGATGGCGGCGTCGCTGATGGTATAGACCTGCTGGAGCAGGTAGGAGATGATAATGGGAAAGGCGAAGGCGAGTATCGTCCGCCAGCACTCGCCCTGTGTCAGCTCGACGGGGCGGAACAGGGCACGGAAACCGTTATTGCGCATCATGCAGCCTCACTTTGTTCTTTGCGTTTTTGAGACTGCGATTATAAGCTTGCATTTTCCGCTTGTCAAGCCATAAATGCGCCCGCGCCCCATCGGAAATGCCGGCGGAGCCCCGCTGCGCTTTTCCTGCCTGGCCGCCGGGATTTCCGCCCCCGGGCAGAGGCATTTCGCTATTGCGGCGCTCCCCCGCTTTATGCTATGATGAAAAAAAGGGAGCGTGATGGGGAAAATGAGCAAAACAGCGCTGTATCTGGCATACTTCTGCGTCTATTCGCTGATCCTGCTGGTCATCGGCAAGAGCAGCCTCCGCACCGGCGCCACGCCGCGGGATTACTTTATCTGCGAGCGCAGGGTCGGCCTTGTGCCCTGCGTGTGCACCTTTGCGGGAACATGGGTCTCGGCCATTACGATCCTCAGCCTGACCGGCAGCGTCTATGAGGATGGGCTGGCCGTGCTGCTGTATTCGGTCATCCCGTGGTTTGCAGGCGCCTTCCTGCTGGCCATGGTCACGCGCAGGCTGTACCGCTGCGGCGCCATCACCGTGCCGGAGTTTTTCCGCCTGCGCTACGGCTCGCGCGCCCTGCAGCTCGTCTACGGAGCGGTCTCCATGCTCGTCTACACGCTCTATCTCGTTTCGCAGTACAAGGGTTTCGGCATGGTGGCGTCCGAGGTGTTCGACATTCCCTACTCCATGGCTGTCGCCATGGTCTATCTGTTCGTCATTTATACCACCTTCGGCGGTTACCGCTCCGTGGTGCGCACGGACGTGTTCAACCTCGTGCTGCTGTCGGTCAGCGTCGCGGCGCTCTGCGGAATGCTCATCGCGCGCTGCGGCGGCCTTGCCGCGCTGTATGAGAGCGCGGGGCAGGTCTCCGGCCCTGCGCACGCGGGCATGTCTGCGCCCACGGAGCGGGGTGGGCTGCTGACGCTGTTCAGCGGGCGGTATACGCCGCTGGTCAGCCTTTCGATGTTCTGGGGCTGGGGGCTTGGGCTTTCGGCAAACCCGCAGTATATCGTGCGGCTGATCTCGGCAAAGAATGAGCGCACCGCCGTCCGCACGATCGGCATTTCGCTCCTCGTGCTGGCGCTGATCTATTTTGCGCTCGTCCACATCGGCCTTGCCATGCGCGTGCTCGTGCCTTCGCTGGATACGGCGCAGACCACGGACGGCATCTTCATCCACATCCTCAACAACGAGCTTTACAGCCCGTGGAGCGGGCTGCTGCTCTTTGCCGTTATCGGCGCGTGCGTCTCCACAGCGAACTCGCAGCTGCTGATGATCGCCTCGGCCTTCTCCTACGATATCGTGCGCGCAGGCAGCAGGAGTGAGCTGCCGGACAAGAAGATCGTCGGGCTCGGCCGCTTCGGCGTGCTGCTCGGCGGCACCGTCGCCATGCTCCTCACGCTCGACCCGCCGGCCTTCACGCTCTCCTACGGCGGGGACCTCTGGGGCGTGTTCAGCATCCTGCTGTTCCCGCCGCTCTACGGCGCGCTGCTGACGGACAGGGTCACCCGCCGCGGCGTATGGGCGGGGCTGATCGCGGGCGGCGCGTGCATCGCGGTGCTCTATCCCCTGCACTACCGCGGCGTGCTGGCGATGCATCCGGCGGTCCCCGGCGTGCTTCTGAGCTCATTGGCTGTATTCCTCGCCTCTGCGCCGGAGAGGGGCAGGAGAGGAGGCGGCGCATGATGCGACGGCCCAGCCTCACGATTGAGAATAAGATACTCATTCCCTTCGTCAGCATCAGCATCGTTACGGTCCTGTGCTTCTGCTATATCATTTACGATGCCGAGTACAAGCTGCGCATCGAGACCGAGACCGCCAACGCCGCCGCGCTGGCCGGCTACATCAATGCCGACATCGACGCGGGCGGATACTGGCGCGACCCGGACGCGCTGCTGGAAAAGTACGAGCAGAGCTACCGGGGCGACAGCCTCTTCCTCTATGACGGCGCCGGCCGCCTGCTTTTTTCGCGCCGCGCGCTCAGTGACCGCGAGATCGTGCTCTGTGAGAGCAGCGGCAACAGCCTTGGCTGGAAGATCCTCTGCTCGCTTGACCAGACGGCGCTGACCGCCGCCTTTATCGAAGAGCAGCGCTACCTGATCCTGGCCGTGATCGCGATGCTCATCGTCATCGTGCAGGCGGGCGTGATGATCGCCCACAACATCTCCGGCCCCATCCGCGAGCTGAGCGCGCTGTGCGCCGGTATCAGCGCCGCTCCGGACGGAACGGAGGAGCTGGGCGGACTCTATACCCACCGCCGCGACGAGGTCGGCCAATTTGCCCAATCCTTCCAGAAGATGATGGAGAGTCTTCGCCGCTATACTGACGAGCTTTCCTGGGTCAAGGCGCTCAACGAGAGCATCGTGGAAAATCTCCCCCTCGGCGTTGCGGTCTACGACGGCGCGGGCGAGATGATCTTCCGCAACAGCCGCGCCGAAGCGATGCTGCACGCCGCCGACGAGCGCGACGCGCAGGGCCGCGCCCTCGGCGACCACCTGAGCAGTCTCGTGCGCCGCGGCGAGGTGCTGCCCATCTCCCTCGCCCTGCGCGACAGCGCAAAAAAGGCGCATCACTATGAGGTGGGCGCATGGCGGCTGCAAAGCGGCGGCGCGAATCTCGGCACGCTCTGCACCGTGGACGATGTGACCTACCAGCGGCACATGGAGGAGAAACTCAGCCGCGACGAAAAGCTGGCCTACACCGGCGAGCTTGCCGCCGACGTCGCGCACGAGGCGCGCAATCCCCTTGCCGGCATCCGCACGGGCCTGCAGGTCATCGGGCGCAAGCTTGAGAGCGAGCGCGACCGCCTGCTCTGCCGCGAGATGGTCAGGGAGGTGGACCGCGTGGACCTGCTGGTGAGCAACCTTGTCAATATCTCGCGCCAGCGCGAGAGCGAAAAGACCACCGTGCGCCTCGACACGCTCTGCGAGGAAATGGAGCTGCTCTACAGCAAGGTCGCCGAGAACAAGGGCATCGAATTTTTTGCCAGCATCGACGCGGGCATCGTCATCTTCGCCGACGAGCGGGAGGTGCGCCAGATGCTCATCAACCTGATCAACAACAGCATCAAGGCGATGCCGGACGGCGGGCAGATCCTGCTCAGCGGCCGGACCGAGGAGGGCGGCGTATGCGTCAGCATCTCCGACAACGGCCCCGGCATGGACGAACGCCAGCTCGCCCGCGCCCTCAGCGGTGAAGGCGGCGGGCTGGGGCTGTCCATCGTGCAGCGCCTTGCCAAAAGCAACAACGGCGAATTAAAGCTTACATCCGCGCCGGGCGAAGGTACGTCTGCGTGCCTGATCTTCCGCCGCACAGGAGGGATCTGTTATGATGAAGTATAAGGTGCTGGTCATCGACGATGAGCCGCTGATCCGCATGTCGCTGGAAAGCGGCCTTTCCGATCTCGGCTATCAGGTCCGCTGCGCGGACACGATAGCCGAGGGGCTGGCGCTGGCCGCCCGGCTCCATCCCGACGCGGTGCTGCTGGATAACCGTGTGGGCGCGGAGCGCGGCATCGAGCGGATCCTCGATTTCAAAAGGCTCGATGAGGACATGATACTCATCCTGATGACCGCCTACGGTTCGGTGTCGCAGGCGGTGGAGGCGATGAAGCTCGGCGTCAGCCACTACGTACAAAAGCCCTTCGACCTTGAGGAGATCGACCTTGTCATCACGCGCGCGATGGAGCAGCTGCTCAGCCGCCGCTCGCTTGAGCTGATGAAGCTGCGCCCGCGCAAGCTGCTGGGCGAGAGTTCTGCCATCTGCCGCATCCGGCAGGAGATCCGCGTGCTGGCCGAGAACGACAATGTGGATATCCTCATCTGCGGCGAAACAGGCACGGGCAAAGAAGTCGTGGTCAACACCATCCACGAGCAGAGCTCGCGCCACGACAAGCCGCTCGTTAAGATCAACTGCGGCGCCATTCCCGAAAACCTGCTGGAAAGCGAGCTGTTCGGACACGAAAAGGGTTCGTTCACCGGCGCGGACAAGACGAAAAAGGGACTGATCGAGCTTGCCAACGGCGGCACGGTCTTTCTCGATGAGGTCGGCGAGCTTCCGCTCGCCATGCAGGCCAAGCTTCTCACTTTTCTGGAGGATCGCAGCTTCAAGCGTGTGGGCGGCCTGCAGGATATCGAGGTCAACGTCCGCGTGGCGGCTGCCACCAACCGCGATCTGGAGGAGGAGGTGCAGAAGGGCCGCTTCCGCGAGGATCTCTATTACCGTCTCAACGTCATGCAGATCCACATCCCGCCCCTGCGCGAGCGGCCGGAGGACATTCCCGTACTCTGTCGCTTCTACCTCCAGCATTTCAACCGCAAGTTCAACAAATCCTTACAGGATATCGCGCCCGAGTTCCTCGCCCTGCTGCAAAGCTACTACTGGAAGGGTAATGTTCGTGAGCTGCGCAACGTGATGGAGCGCTGCGTACTCTTCAGCCGCCAGAGCGTCCTCACAGGCGAGGAGACCGGCCTTGACACGCTGCTGGCTGTGCGTCCACGCGCGGGCGGCAGCTTCCCGATGCACGACCTCGCGCAGCAGGGCATCGACCTCAAGCGCGAGGTGGACGCCTTCGAGCGCGCGTATATCGACCGGGCAATGCAGCTTTCCGGCGGCAATCTCTCCCAGGCAGCGCAGCTGCTCGGCTGCACGCGCTTCACGCTCAAGCGTCGGCTGGAGGACGGAGACGGGGATCAATAAACCGGGAATATTGTGCAAAAACGAACGCCAAAGTGTGCAAAATCGCACACTTTGGCGTTTTTCCTGCATCTCAAAGCGGAAAATGAAAGAAGCCTGTGATCACGCAGATCTCGCGGGGCCTGAAAACAGCGGCATTTTTGAAAAAATGCGCTCATTGATTGAATTGGAACGTTGTTTGCTACAGATATTATGCAGCCAAAAAAGAAAGGGAGGGTATTTCAGCATGTACAAGGTAGATCTCAACAGCGACCTCGGCGAGAGCTTCGGCGCATATACCATCGGGCTCGACAGCGAGGTCATCGCACACGTCTCCTCCGTCAACGTAGCCTGCGGCTATCATGCGGGCGACCCGCTGGTAATGGAGAAGACCGTTGCCGCAGCCAAGGCGGCAGGCGTTGCGGTCGGCGCACATCCGGGCTTTCCGGATCTGATGGGATTCGGCCGCAGGAACATGGCCGTCTCGCCCAAGGAGGCCAAGGCGTATGTCAAGTATCAGCTCGGCGCGCTGATGGCTTTTGCCGCGGCAGAGGGCATCAAGCTCCAGCACTGCAAGCCCCACGGCGCACTTTACAACATGGCCGGCAAGGACATGGAGCTGGCGCTTGCCATCGCCGAGGCGATCGCCGAGGTGGATAAGGACATCATCCTGCTTGGTCTTGCCAACAGCAAGATGATCGAGGCGGGCAGGCAGCTGGGGCTGCGCGTTGCCAACGAGGTCTTTGCCGACCGCGCCTATCAGGCTGACGGCTCGCTTGTTCCGCGCAAGCTGCCGGGCGCCGTCATCCACGACAAGGATGAGGCCATCGCGCGCACTGTCCGCATGGTCACCGAGGGCAAGGTCACGGCCATCACCGGCGAGGAGGTCGAGATCGCGGCGCATTCCATCTGCGTCCACGGCGACAATCCTTCGGCCGTTGAATTCGTCAAAAACATCCGTGCGCAGCTCACCGCCCAGGGCGTGGAGATCGCCCCCATCCGCGAGATCGTGTAAAAAGCATCTGCTTCAGCCGTTCCGTTCCGCAAAGACCAGCACCCCAAAATCTGCCGCAGTGCGGCAACATTTCAGGAGGATGATCATGAGTAACGAAACCACCCAGAAGCGCTCCGTATCCGTTATGCTGGGCGCGGCCTTCCTGATGGCAACGTCCGCCATCGGCCCCGGCTTTCTGACCCAGACCTCGCAGTTCACGGCAAAGTATCTCTCTTCCTTCGCCTTCGTCATCGTCTGCGTCATCATCATGGATATGATCGCGCAGACCAACGTCTGGTCCATCATCGGCGCGTCCGGCCTGCGCGGTCAGGAGGTCGCCAACAAGGTCCTTCCCGGCCTCGGCTATTTCCTCATCGTTCTGGTCGTCATCGGCGGCCTCGCGTTCAATATCGGCAATGTCGGCGGCGTGGCGCTGGGCTTCAACGCTGCGCTCGGCATCCCGGAAAAGGCCGGCGTCATCATCGGCGGCGTGCTCGCCATCTGCATCTTCCTTTCCAAGAACGCCAAGAGCGTTGTTGACCGCGTCGCCCAGATCCTCGGCGGCATCATCATCGTCGTCATGCTCATCGTTGCCTTCATGTCCAAGCCGCCTGTCGGCGACGCGATCGTCCATATCTTCACTCCTGAGAATCCCAAGGATCTCGTCCCGGTCATGATCACGCTGCTCGGCGGCTCCTGCGGCGGCTACATCACCTTCTCCGGCGCACACCGCCTGCTCGACGCGGGCAACGGCGGCAGCAAGGATGATGTCAGGTACTTCCGCAAGTCTGTCCTCACCGGCATCGGCGTTTCCGGCACGGTCCGCATCCTGCTGTTCCTGTGCGTGCTCGGCGTCTGCACCGCGGGCACCGCTGTCGTGGCCGAAAATGTCGCGGCCGTTACCGGCGCCGCCAACCCCGCGGCCGAGGCGTTCCGCCTTGCCGCCGGCGACCTGGGCTACCGCCTGTTCGGTGTGGCGCTGTTCTCCGCCGGTATCACGTCCGTCATCGGCGCGGCCTACACCTCCGTCTCCTTCCTCAAGACCGTCCATCCCTTCATCGCCAAGAATGAAAAGTGGTTCATCGTCGGCTTTATCGCCTTCTCCACGCTCGTCATGGCGATCCTCGGCGGCGCGAAGCGCATGGTCATCCTGGCCGGCGCGGTCAACGGCCTGATCCTGCCGATCTCTCTGTGCTGCATGCTGCTCGGCTGCCACAAGAAATCCGTCGTCGGCGAGTACAAGCATCCCGTGTGGCTGCAGGTCCTCGGCTGGTGCGTGGTCGGCGTCGCGGGCTACCTTGCCGTCACGGCGCTGCCCAACCTTGCCAAGCTCTTCGCGTAACGGTCCCGCATCACCCCGCGAGCCGGTCTGCGCAGCAGGCCGGCTCCGTCTGAAAGGAGAACGATATGCCTGACGTAAGATTCCTGCTCAGCGGCGACACGGCTGTGACCGTGGAATTCGGCAACGAGATCAGCGAGCACATCAACGCGCAGATCCGCGCGTTCAGCATCGCGCTCACCGAGAGCAAGCTCCCCGGGATCGTGGAGCTTGTGCCGACTTACCGCTCGCTGATGGTCCACTACGATCCCGAGATCATCCCCTACGGCGCGCTCGTGAAAAAGCTCAAGGGCCTGCTCAATCAGCTTGACCACATCCAGATCCCGCCGAGCGACGTGCTGGAAATTCCCGTACTCTACGGCGGGGAGGAAATGGGTCCCGACCTTGGTTTTGTCGCCGAACACAACCACAAAACGCCTGAGGAGGTCATCCGCATCCACACCTCCACGGAATATCTCATCTATATGCTGGGCTTCACCCCCGGCTTCACCTATCTCGGCGGTATGAGCGAGGAGATCGCCGCGCCGCGCCTTGCCCAGCCGCGCGTCAGGATCCCTGCCGGCAGCATCGGCATCGCCGGCAGCCAGACGGGCGTATATCCCATCGACTCCCCGGGCGGCTGGCAGCTCATCGGCCGCACGCCCGTGCGCATGTACGATCCTGACCGCGCCGTGCCCATCCTGCCCAAAGCCGGCCAGTACATCAAGTTCTACGCCATCGATCGGGCGGAATTTGACCGCATCGCCGCGCTGGAGGCATCCGGCGGCTACACGGTCCACACCTATCCGAGAAAGGAGACGGAGCAGGCATGAGTATCACCATCCTCAACCCCGGCATGCTCACCAGCGTGCAGGATCTCGGCCGCATCGGCTACCAGCAGTTCGGCGTGTCCGTCTCCGGCGTGATGGATCCGCGCAGCGCGTCCATCGCCAATATCCTCGTCGGCAACGACGAGGGCGAGGCGGTGCTCGAATGCACGATGATGGGCCCCCACATCCGCTTTGACGCGCCCAACATCATCGCTATCACCGGCGGCGACCTCGGCGCGACACTTGACGGCCAGGGCATCGATACCTACCGCGCCATCCCCGTCAATGCAGGTCAGACGCTGCGCTTCACCATGCTGCGCACCGGCTGCCGTGCGTTCGTGGCATTTGCGGGCGGGCTTGATATCCCTGTGGTCATGGGCAGCCGCTCGACGAATATGAAAGCAAAGATCGGCGGCTATCAGGGCCGCAAGCTGCAAAAGGACGACGTCATCGGCTTCCGCGCACCCAGGACCGACCTCAAGAACCTCGGTGTGCGCCATATCTCGCCCGAGTTCGTGCCGCGCGCGGAGTATAAGCTGCGCGTCGTGCTCGGCCCGCAGGACGACGCCTTCACCGAGCTTGGCATTATGACCTTTCTCAGCAGCGTCTATACCCTCACGCCGGAGTTCGACCGCATGGGCTGCCGCCTTGACGGCGAGCTGATCGAGCACGTCAAGGACGGCAACATCATCTCCGACGGCATTGCCTTCGGCGCCATCCAGGTGCCGTCGGCGGGCAAGCCGATCATCATGCTGGCCGACCGCCAGACCACCGGCGGCTATACGAAGATCGCCAACGTCATCTCCGCGGACTTCCGCATCCTCGCCCAGCTCAAGGCGGGCGACAGGGTGCGCTTTGAAAAAGTCTCCATCACCGCCGCGCAGGAGGCGCTGCTTGCCCAGCGCGCCGCGCTGCGCTGCCTGCGCAGCGCCATGGACCGCTGAGCGGCTCCCATTCTGACAAGGAGGAACGAATGCATGGCCTTTGATATCACCCCCTATATCGACAAAAAACCGAGCGAGGTGCGCAAGCTCATCCGCGAGGGCGTCATCGACTTTCCCACCGCCGGCATGTGCCGCGGCTACGCGCAGGCTAACCTCATCATCCTGCCGCCGGAATATGCGGGGGATTTTGAGGAATTTGCCCGGCGCAACCCCTTCCCGTGCCCCATTCTTGAGATCATTCGGGGCACGCCCGAAACCCACGACATGGGCGAGGGCGGCAACATCTGCACCGATATTCCCAAATACCGCATCTACCGCGACGGCAAGTGGGACGGCAAGGAGCTGACCGATGTGAGCGGCTACTGGAAGGAGGGCTATGTTGGCTTCCTGATCGGCTGCTCGTTCTCGTTCGAGGAAGCGCTCATGCGCGAGGGCATCGAGATCCGGCACATCGCGCAGGGGCGCAACGTGCCGATGTTCAAGACCAATATCATGACCGAGCCGGCCGGTCCGTTCTGCGGTCCCATGGTCTGCTCCATGCGCCCCATGACGCCGGAAAACGCCAAAAAGGCGTATGACATCACCGTCAAGATGCCGAACGTCCACGGCGCGCCCGTCCACATGGGCGACGCCGCCGAGGTCGGCGTTGCCGACGTGATGAAGCCGGACTACGGCGAAGCGGTCGATTTCTACGAGGGCGAGATCCCCGTGTTCTGGCCCTGCGGCGTGACGCCGCAGGCGGCGGTAGAGAATGCGAAGCCGCCCATTGCCATCACCCACGCACCGGGGCATATGTTCATCACGGACATCGTCAACGCCGAGCTGAACGACTATCTGGAAGCCAAAAAGAAGCGCTGAATCCTCTCTCCTTTTCTCTGCGGGCGCGGGAGGCGAATGTTACCACATTCGCCTCCCGCACTTTTGACCCCTGCCGGCGCAGCCGGGCAAACGGCCAAACGGATATTACCCATTGGTTCGGAAAAATTTCCGGTTATTCTTCTGCTTACAGATGCAGCACGCGCTCCTTGATCTCCTGCG
>DHMW01000013.1:0-4778 GCA_002405995.1 Oscillospiraceae bacterium UBA4632 | reverse complement strand
TGTCCTGATCGGTGTTGCCGCACTTCGGGCAGCGCCAGATGAGCTTGCCGCCATCCTCGACGATGTCGATCTCGCCGTCCCAGCCGCAGGCCTGGCAGTAGTCGCTCTTTGTGTTCAGCTCGGCATAAATGATGTTGTCATAGATGAACTTCATCACCTGCAAAACCGCCTCGAGGTTCTGCTGCATATTGGGCACCTCCACGTAGCTGATCGCGCCGCCGGGGGAGAGGTGCTGGAACTGCGCCTCAAACCTGAGCTTGGTGAACGCGTCGATCGGCTCGGTCACGTGGACGTGGTAGGAGTTGGTGATATAGCCCTTGTCCGTCACGCCCTCGATGATGCCAAAGCGCTTTTGCAGGCACTTGGCGAACTTGTAGGTCGTGGACTCGAGCGGCGTGCCGTAGAGGGAATAGTCGATGTTCTCGGCGGTTTTCCACTCCTTGCACTTGTCGTTCATCTTCTGCATGATCGACAGGGCGAACGGCGTGGCGCTGGGGTCGGTGTGGCTCCTGCCCGTCATGTATTTCACGCACTCGTAGAGCCCCGCATAACCAAGGGAAATGGTGGAATAGCCGTCGTAGAGGAGCTTGTCGATCGGCTCGCCCTTTTTGAGCCTTGCGCATGCGCCGTACTGCCAGAGGATGGGCGCCGCGTCGGAGAGCGTGCCCTTCAAACGGTCGTGACGGCAGCGCAGCGCGCGGTGGCACAGCTCGAGCCGCTCTTCAAAGATCGACCAGAATTTTTCAATGTTCCCGCCGGAGGAGAGCGCCACATCGGGCAGGTTGATGGTCACAACGCCCTGGTTGAAGCGGCCGTAGTACTTGTGCTTGCCCGGCTCGTAGTTGCCGGCGTTTGCGATGTTGCCGATGCCTGCATCGGTGAAGCGGTCGGGCGTCAGGAAGCTGCGGCAGCCCATGCAGGGGTACACGTCGCCCTTGAGCTCGAGCATCTTCTTCTCGCTGATATAGTCGGGCACCATGCGCCGCGCCGTGCACTTGGCGGCAAGGCGCGTGAGGTAATAGTACGGGGAATCGTCGTGGATATTATCCTCCTCCAGCACATAGATGAGCTTGGGGAAGGCGGGCGTGACCCACACGCCCTGCTCGTTCTTCACGCCCTGATAGCGCTGCTCGAGCATTTCTTCGATGATGACGGCAAGGTCGCGCTTTTCCTGCTCGCTCCTCGCCTCGTTGAGGTACATGAACACCGTGATGAACGGCGCCTGGCCGTTTGTGGTGAGCAGCGTCACGACCTGATACTG
This sequence comes from Oscillospiraceae bacterium UBA4632, assembly GCA_002405995.1. Taxonomy (GTDB): domain Bacteria; phylum Bacillota; class Clostridia; order Oscillospirales; family Oscillospiraceae; genus Hominicoprocola. The sequence continues at coordinate 3,517 of DHMW01000013.1, read as the reverse complement.
GATGGTCTGCACGCCGCGGCGGATCTCCTCGCGCAGGCGCTTTTCCACGATCTCGGCGAGCTTGCCCTCGTTCTTCTCAACGCCCAGCGCCTCCATCTCGGCAAGCACCTGCTTTCTGATCTTCTGGCGCGAGACATCGACGAAGGGGGCGAGGTGCGTCAGCGAGATGGACTGCCCGCCGTACTGGTTGGAGGCGACCTGCGCAACGATCTGCGTGGCGATGTTGCAGGCGGTGGCGAACGAGTGCGGACGCTCGATGAGCGTTCCGGTGATGACCGTGCCGTTCTGCAGCATGTCCTCCAGGTTCACAAGGTCGCAGTTGTGCATGTGCTGGGCGTAGTAGTCCGTATCGTGGAAGTGGATGATGCCCTCCTCGTGCGCCTTGACGATATCCTCGGGCAGGAGGATGCGGCTCGTCAGGTCGCGGCTGACCTCGCCGGCCATATAGTCGCGCTGCGTGGAGTTGACGACGGGATTCTTGTTGGAATTCTCCTGCTTCGCCTCCTCGTTGTTGCACTCGATCAGCGTGAGGATCTTGTCGTCGGTCGTGTTGCTGCGGCGCACGAGCGAGCGGGTGTAGCGGTAGGTGATGTAGCGCTTGGCGACCTCGAACGCGCCGTGCGCCATGATCTGGTGCTCGACAAAGTCCTGGATCTCCTCGACCGTGGGGGCACGCCCGAGACTCTGGCAGGCAAGCTCCACGCTCTCGGCGATGCGCTGGATCTGGACGGGCGTCATGCGCGCGTCCTCCTCCACAACATCGTTCGCCTTCGTGACGGCGGAGATGATCTTGACGATGTCAAATTCGACCTCGGCGCCGTTTCGCTTGATAACTCTCATGTTCTTTCCCCTTTTCCTTTATATCAAAAAACACACAATATCTTGTGGTGGAACACAGTCCAGCGACACAATTATGTCACAGCCCACGCCTGATTGCAAGTGGAAGTTCAAAAAAATAGGCACAAGATATGCGCCGCATATTTGGACACAATACCAATATATGGCATTCTGCGCGGAAGGGGCGCGGTCTGGCAGGGATCTTGCGTCCTCTCCGCCGCAATGGGAGGGGGCGGCGCGCCGTTGGGCGAACGGCTCCGCTGCGGCGGATAAAGGCGCGGCGCTTTTGTATAAAATAGCGGTTGACTTTTTCGTCGCAGGCTCTTATACTGTGGTCAACAAAGTGAACGGGAGACAAGAGCAGTATGATGAGCAGCTTCGTTTTTGCATACTATTACTACTTTACTGTGAATTCATAGTAAGGCTGTTTTGTGATGCAAAAATGCAGATGAAAGCTCTGAAAAGAGGACGCATGATGCGGCACAGGCCTTACGGCTCGTGCCGCATTTTTCTTTCGGCTCGCCCACCGTTGATCAATAAGGAGGATTTTTATCATGATCGTTGTACTCAAGCGCGGCGTGGGGCAGGACAAGCGCGACCAGCTTATTTCATGGCTGAAAAACCAGGGGCTGGGCGTGCACATTTCCGAGGGCGAATTCCAGACCGTTCTCGGTCTGATCGGCGATACCGGGCGCGTGGACATGGACCTGATCGGCTCGCTCGGCATCGTGGATTCCGTCAAGCGCGTGACCGAGCCCTTCAAGTGCTGCAACCGCAAGTTCCACCCCGACGACATGATCGTTGAGATCGGCGGCGTCAAGGTCGGCGGCGGAAACTTCTGCATGATCGCCGGCCCCTGCTCCGTCGAATCCGAGGAGCAGATCGTCGCCGTTGCAAAGGCGGTGAAGGCGTCCGGAGCCAATATGCTGCGCGGCGGCGCGTTCAAGCCGCGCACCTCGCCCTATGATTTCCAGGGCCTCAGAGCCGAGGGCATCGAGTTACTCAAGATCGCCCGTCAGGAGACCGGCCTTCCCATCGTGACCGAGATCATGGGCACGAGCTATCTGCCGCTCTTTGAGGATGTGGACGTCATTCAGGTCGGCGCGCGCAATATGCAGAACTTCGATCTGCTGCGCGAGCTGGGCAAGCTCAGAAAGCCCATCCTCTTAAAGCGCGGCCTTGCCAGCACGCTCAAGGAGCTGCTGATGAGCGCAGAGTACATCATGGCCGGCGGCAACGAGCAGGTCATCCTCTGCGAGCGCGGCATCCGCACCTACGACGACTACACGAGAAATACGCTCGACCTCGCGGCTGTGCCGATGCTCAAGGAGCTGACGCATCTGCCCGTCATCGTGGATCCGAGCCACGCCACCGGTATCGCGCGCCTGGTGCGTCCCATGGCGCTGGCTGCCGCCGCCTGCGGGTCTGACGGCCTCATCATCGAGGTGCACAACGATCCCATGCACGCGCTGTGCGACGGTGCACAGTCCCTGCGCCCCGAGCAGTATGACGAGCTTGCCAAGGCTGTGCGCCGCGTGAGAGAGGCGGTTGCCGAATGACCGCCGGGATCGTTGGGCTGGGTCTCATCGGCGGCTCGCTCGCCAAGGCGTACCACGAGGCGGGCGAGCGCGTGCTCGCCCACGACATCGACCGCGACGTGCTTGCCTTTGCCGTTATCAGCGGCGCGGTGGACGAGGCGCTGACGGATGAGACGATGGCGGAGTGCGACGTCATCCTGCTGGCCGTCCGCCCTGCGGCGGCGGTCGAATGGCTCAGAGATCACGCGGCAAAGATCGACAGGCACACGGTCGTCATCGACTGCTGCGGCACCAAGCGCAAGGTCTGCGCGGCGTGCTTCCCGATCGCCGAGCAGTACGGCATCACCTATCTCGGCGGGCATCCGATGGCGGGCACGCAGTTTTCGGGCTTCAAGTATGCCAAGGCGAACCTCTTCGTGGGCGCGCCGATGGTGCTCGTGCCGCCGCGCTTCGACGATATTGAATTGCTCAGCCATGTGAAGGACCTGCTCGCGCCCGCGGGCTTCGGCAGCTACTCCGTCACGACCGCCGAGCAGCACGACGAGATGATCGCCTTCACCTCGCAGCTGGCGCACGTGGCGTCCAACGCCTACATCAAGAGCCCCACGGCGAAAAAGCACAAGGGCTTCTCCGCCGGCAGCTACAAGGACATGACGCGCGTTGCCTGGCTTGCACCGCACATGTGGGCAGAGCTCTTCATGGAAAATAAGGATTTCCTGCTCAGGGAGATCGACTGCTACATCGGGCACCTGAGCGAATACAAGGCCGCTATGGAAAACGGCGACGAGGAGGAGCTTATCCGCCTTTTGGACGAGGGCAGGAGGAGAAAGGAGGAGGTGGACGGCTGATGCGAAGCATCCATATCACCGCCTCGCGCGAATACAACGTGCTGGTCGAGCGCGGATTACTCGACCGCGCGGGCGAGCTGCTTATGGAGGTCAGCGCCCCCGGCATGGCCGCCGTCGTGTCGGACGACACGGTCTACGCGCTCTACGGCGAGCGCACGGTCAAGGCGCTTGAAAGGGCGGGCTGCCGCGTGCACTCGTTTGTATTCCCTGCGGGCGAGGGGAGCAAGAACCTCTCGACCTACGCCGATGTGCTGCACTTCCTCGGCGAGCGCCGCTTCAGCCGCAGCGACGTGG
>DHMW01000063.1 GCA_002405995.1 Oscillospiraceae bacterium UBA4632 | reverse complement strand
AGCGCTGCGCTCGGCGCGCAGGGCACGCAGCTCCGCTTCCAGGCGCGCAAGGCGTTCGTCGGCCGTTTCCTCTGCCGCGGGGGCGGCAGGCTGCGCCGCAGGCACAGCGGAAGGCGGGACCGGCTCCGCCGCACTCGCGGCGTTCGCTTCAGCTGCGCCGGCCGGCTCCGTCGCGGGAGCGGCAGGCTCCTGCGCACTGCGGATGATCTGCTCGGCCTCGGACACGGCGTCTGCCGGGGAGAGCAGCGCGTTCAGGCGCGCACGCTGCCGCCGCCTGCGGCGGACGAGGCGGATCACGAGCAGCGCGATGAGCAGCAGCACCAGCGCCGGTATGAGCCAGACCCACCAAAGCGGCAGCGTGGATACCGCCGCCACCTCGGCGCTGCTGCCTGCCACGGGAAAGGTGAGGTAGCTGCCGACGGTATCGTAAGCCGTGCTCTGCCAGCCGCCGCCGTCCGTGCGCACGTAGATGCGCAGATGCTTGCCGCCCTCCGGCGCAAGGTAGCGCACGGTGCGGCTGCTCGGGGCGCTGCCGGTAAAACGCAGGCTCCACTGCTCGAGCACCTCGCGGTTCGCCGTGCTTTGCGGCAGCCTGCCGTCGGAAAGGCAGGAGAGGTATTCGCGTATTTTTTCGCCGAGGCTGCCGCTGAGGACATGGAACGCCTCGGGTGTGGGCGTTTCGGCGCTGACGCTGACGGCGTCGCCGTCGGTGAACTGCCCCTCGACGAGAAAGACCGGCCTGCCGCTTTCACGCAGCTGCGCGGAGGCGAGCGCGGGCGTGTACGGCTCGTACACCGCCGTGACGGTGGTGTCGAAGTGCAGCGAGGTAAAGTCCTCGCGGTCCCAGCGGACGGAATAGCCCTCCTTTTCCGGCGGCGCGGGAATGTCGCTGCCGCTGAACGACGCGCCGTAGGAGAATTTGCGCGTGAGCAGGGTCTCGCCGTCTGCCACAAAGCGGAGCGTGAACTGCGTCATCTCCTCCGGCAGGCCGGGAACGGCGGCAAGACGGTCGAAGCTGATCGGCTCGGCGCGCCCGGCATAGCCCTGGCGGTTGATGCCCGCAAGCGTGTCGGAGAGGTAATAGTTTTCCAGGAAATCGCCGCTGTCGCTGCCGGAGACCGCGCCGCTGTATTGCTGGCAGTCCGTGATCTCCACGACGGAGTAGCAGCCCGCCACAGTGCTCGTGCCGCCGCCCGCCTCCTCGGCGATGCCGGAGCCGACAATGCCGCCGACATACCGCTTGCCGCTGAGCGTGCATTTGGCATAGCTGCTGCGCACGACTGCGCCCGTCACGCCTGCGATGCCGCCGACATAGCTGCCGTTTTCACTTGCAGCGGAGCCGTAGCCCTCGCAGTCGGTGATCAGCCCGAGGTCCATGCGGCCGCAGATACCGCCGGCGTAGCTGCGCTTTGCGGTGACCGCACCGGTGTTGACGCACTGCTGCACGATCGCCTTGTATTCGTACTGGCGGCGGTAGCTGCCGGAAAGATGCGCCGATACGTCGTCCTCGGGATCGAGCGCATACTCGACCGCCATCGAGCCTGCCACGCCGCCGGTGTTGATATCGCCGTAGACCGCGCCGGTATTCTCGCAGCCGGAGACCTTGCCGAGCGTCACCGCGTCGATATCGTCAAGAGAGGTGTCGGAGATGATGTCGGAGGCGCCGGAGGAGGCCACGGCGTCAAGCATGGTGTCCGCCAGCTCGTTGCATTTGCTGTTGATGGCGCGCACGTCGCTTGCCAGCGCGCCCGCCGCGCCGTTGGCGGCGCTGTTGAGCATCGTGGCCTGGCTGCTCAGCCCGTTGATCGAGGACGTCAGCCCACCGAGGTCCGGCGCGGCGGCGATCTGCGTCGAGCCGTTGATCACGCCGCCGGCCGAGCCGTCGTGATCAATGCCCGCGCCCGCGGCGCTGCCGCCCCAGATGCTCGTGCTGTGCCCGCTGTCGGAGTGCTCGTGGTCCACGCCCGCGGCGGCGCCCTTGCCGGCGCCGATGTTAGTATCGGAGCTGTGGGAGCCGCTGCCAGTGATGCTCGTGCTGATATCCGCGTTCACGCGCACATTGTTCAGCTCGTTGGCGGCGCTGTCCACATAGCCGGACATGCTGTTCAGACGCGCGGAGATGTCGTTTGCGCCGCCCTCGGCGTGGTTTGCCGCGCGGTCGATCAGCCCGCTCAGCTCGTCGAGCTGGGTCTGGAGCCGGGAGAGCAGGCTTTCGGAGATCTCCATGCGGATATACGGCTCCATCTGCCCCACGATGCCGCCCACGTCCTTGCGCCCGCATACGGCGCTTTCGCTGCGGCAGGCGCGGATCTGACCGCAGCTGCGCCCAGCGATACCGCCGACATTGTAGCCGATGTGCTGGTAGCCCACCGCCGCGGCGTTCACACACTCGGCGATGACGCCGGAGGAATAGCCCGCTATGCCGCCGGTGTCGGTGGCGATGTTCGCCGTGTCGAGCTGCGTGAGCCTGGCAAGGTCGAGCGAGAACGAAAGCGCAAGGCTTTCAAGGTCGATGGCGGGGTCGGTGCTCTCAATGTTGACATAGGCGCCGTTGCGGCAGGAGAGCATGGAGCCGAGATTGCAGCCCGTGATGCCGCCGGTCATGTTCTCGCCGAACACCGCGCCGGAGGCGCTGCACGCGCGGATGACGCCGCCTGCGGCGTTTTCGCCCGCAATGCCGCCGACGCTCCGCTTGCCGGAAACGGTGCCGCTGAAGGTGCATCCGGCGATCGTGCCGTGATTCTCGCCCACGATGCCGCCGGCGTTTATGCTGTCGCCTGCGGGCGTGATGCTGCCCTCCGCGTTCAGCTCCGTGATCGAGCCGCCCTCCTGCAGCACGCCGAAAAGACCGGCGGGGGAGAGGCTGCCCGTGACGGAAACGGCCCGGATGGTGTGCCCCTGGCCGTTGAAGGTCCCGCCGAACGACGGCACGGGCAGATAGTCCGCGCCGTCGAGCGAAAGGTCGGCGTCCAGCACAACCGTTTTGCCGCGCGACCATGAATCCAGCGTGCATGAGCGGGCGAAGGAGGCAAAGTCCTCCTCGCTCGCGATGCGGATCATGTCGTCCCCATCGGCGGAAACGCGCGCTGCCGGCAGGAGCGAAACGAGCAGCAGCAGGGAAAGCGCGAGCGCGCCGAGCCGGGAAAGGCGTTTTCTATTCGTCATCGTCCGCCGCCTCGCTTTCTTCGTTGACAGAGCCTGAAACAAGATTCAGGTCGATATCGCCCTCCACGGTCGCGCGCATTATGCCGCGCACCGTGCCGTTGATGGTGCCGTGCACCATGCCGTTGACCGCGATCCTTCCGTGCGCGCTCCTGTGCTCCATCATCGACGGTACGGAGAACGAGGTCTTATCGATGATGCCGCTGCCGATGAGCAGGATCTGCGGCAGGGCAAACATGACCATGATGATGGAGATGACCGTGCCGCGGCCGAGACTCTCGCCGATACAGGCGATGACCGCCTCGGACGTCATGCTGCCGATCAGAAAACCGCAGATCGACATGATCGCGCCCGAGGTGATGATCGTGGGGAAGGCAAAGTTCAGCGTTTCGACGATGGCGTCGCGGTGCGGCAGCTTTGCCTTCAGCTCCTGATAGCGGCTGGCGATGACGATGGCGTAGTCGATGTTCGCGCCCATCTGGATGGAGGAGACGATCAGATATCCCAGGAAAAAGACATATTTGCCCGTGATCGTGGGGATGGAGAAGTTGAGCCAGATGCAGCCCTGGATGACGAGGATCAGCAGCACCGGCATACCGGCGGAATTGAACGTGAACAGCAGCACGAGCATGACGATCAGGATCGAGACGATGCTCACGACCTTGTTGTCCACGGCGAAGGATTTTTCAAAGTCATACTCGTTGGTCGAGTTGCCGGCAAGATAGACCTTCCCGTCGGGGTACTGGCGCTGCGCGATCTCAAGGATCTTGTCGGTGAAGGCGTAGGTCTCATCGCCGCTTTCCGGCAGCGTGAGATAAACGAGCATGCGGTCGTATTCCTCGCCGCGCAGCTGCGCCTGGGCGCTCTTCATCTGCACCTCGGCGTCCTGGAGCAGCTGCGTCTGGTCGCTGCTGAGCGTGACCAGGCCGGAATCCACCTGCTCGCAGACGAAGAGAAACATATCCAGCAGCGGGACCTTATAGGATGAGAGGTTACCCACCAGCTGCCCGTAGTCGGACTGCCGGGCGGCATAGGCGGCGTAGATGACCTGCGCCGCCTCGTAGTCAAGCCCTGCAAGCTCGGCAAACTGGCGCGGCGTCAGCTTGTCGGCCAGCATATAGCCGTCGAGCGCCTCAATGTTGGAAAGCCCCATCGTGTGGTCTACCTCGTCGTACTGCTCCAGCTCGCTGAGGATGGCGGCCTCCTTGTCGTAGTCGCCCGCGGGAACGATCAGCGCGAGCATATTGCTCGAGGTGAAGGTGCTTTCGATCATCTGCTCGGCGATCTGCGTGTCGTTGAGCTTGGGCGTGGTCAGCGGACCGTAGCCGTAGGCGTAGGGGCAGGCGGATGAGAGCCGGAAGCCGATGACCGCAAGCGCCACGAACAGGATCGGGACGACGTGCCGCGTAGCATAGTCGAACCTGCCGACGAACGGGATCCTGGGCACGAAGCTGCGGTGCTGCGTGCGGTCGATCAGCGGGCCGAAGAGCATCAGGAGCCCCGGCATCACCACGAACGCCGACAGCAGCGCAAACAGGATGGACTTGATCAGGCACAGCGCCATATCAGGCCCCAGCTTGAACTGCATAAAGAGCATCGCCACAAGCCCGCCCACGGTCGTCAGGCTGCTTGCGCCGATCTCGGGGATGGACTTGCTCAGCGAGACGATGACCGCCTCGCGCAGGGGCAGGAGCTTGTGCTCCTCCTTGAAGCGGTTGCAGAAGATGATGGCATAGTCGATCGACAGCGCCAGCTGCAAAATGCTCGTCACGGAGTTCGAGATGAACGAGATCTTGCCCATCAGGAAGTTCGTGCCCTGATTGAGCACCAGCGCCACGACAAACGTCAGGATCAGCACCGGCACCTCGCCGTAGGTCTCGGACGTGAACAGCAGCACAAGCACGATGACGATGGCGACATAGACCATGATGACGCTGATCTCATGGTCTATGGTCTCCTGCTGGGTGTTGCCGAGGTCGGTCTTGATGTAGAGGTCGCGGTCCGCAAGCAGCGCCTTGACCGCATCGAGCGAGGTGAGGCAGGCATCGTCGTCCTCGCTGTAGGCGAAGGTGACGGAGTAAAGCGCGGAGAGGTCGTTGTAGTGCGCCGCCGTCTCGTCGTAATCCACGCTCTGCACGCCCTTGACCTCCCTGATCCGCGGCGCGAGCGCCGCGGCCTGGTCGGGCGTGATGTTCGCCACCATCACCTCGGCGGTGCCGTAGGTGACGAACTGCTCGTCCATGACGGTGAGGCCCTGCTTGGTCTCGGAATCGTCCGGCAGGTAAAACGTCAGGTCGTTTTCCACCTCGACCCAGCTGCGGGAAAAGGCGGAAAAGACCAGCAGGATGATCGTCAGCAGAAAGATGAGGTTCCGCTTGTCCACAATGAAGGTGGAGACCTTTTCCATGAAGGTGCTGCCGGTTTGCGCTGCCGTGTTATTCATGATGCGCTGCGCCGCCTCCCTCCGCTATGCGGGGCCGGAGTCCCTTCACGCGCTTGAAGCCGCCGCGGACAGGCGCGGCCTGGTCGGGCGGCAGGATCTGCGCCACGTCGCTGAGCGTACAGTCCAGCCTGCGGCAGATCCGCACCAGGACCTCCAGCGAGACAAATTCGTTTTTCGACAGCTTCGCCAGCGTGTTCGAGCTGATGCCGACCTCGTGGGCGAATTCCGTCTTGCTCCAGCCCCTGTCGATCAGGAGCTTGAAGAGATTGTTATAGCAAATGTGCATTGGCGCACCTCCTTGTAAGCTGCTTCTATTATAGCGGCGGATGCACGGAAAGCAAGCAGATATTTGTAAACGCAGATATTTTGTGCAAGTAGACAAAAAGGCTGCGGCGCAGCCGCAGCCTTTTATGAGAGCGGCGTATACACGCCCTTTTCATTTTCTGCGCCGCAGCGTGACAAGGCGGAACAGCGTGGACACCAGCAGGATCGCCGCGGCAATGCTGCCGGCGACGCCGGCGGTTTCGATGCCCTTGTGCAGCGCCTGCTGCATGCTGCCGTCCAGCGCCAGCGACATCGTGTAGTAAATGCCCGCGCCCGGCAGCAGCGGCACGATGGAGATGACGAGGTACGACGTGACGGGGTATTTGCGCGAGCGCGCCAGCGCCTCGGCGTAGACGGCGGCAAAGACGGAGGCGAAGAAGTTCATCGCGAACAGCCCGCAGCCGAGCTGGCGGCAGAAAAGGTAGACGAGCCAGGTGAGCATTCCGCCCGCGGCGCAGAGCAGGCTCCCGCGGCCGTGCACGTTGAAAAGAATAAAAAAGCCCGCGCAGGCGGCGTATACGGCAATGCCCTGCATCCAGAAGGGATAATCGATGTCTGCCGCCGTCCCGATCAGCCCGTATACGGGCGCGGTGACGTGCCACGCCGCCGCCGTGCCCATGGCGATGGCGAGCGCCGAGAGCAGCACCTGGACCACGCGGTTGATGCCGGAGTTCGTGTCGCCGTAGATGATATCGCGCATGGAGTTGGTGATGAGCAGCCCCGGCACAAGGATCATCAGCGAGCCGATGATCACAGCGTCCGCGTTGTCCAGCAGGCGCAGCCCCGCGGCGCTGTAGGCGCCGACCGCCATGAAAAACGCGGCGGCAATGGTGCTGAAGAAGGGGTTGGTCTCCAGCCTGTCCGCCTGCCGCGTGACAAAGCCGATCACAAGCCCCAGAAGCCCCGCCCACAGGCAGTCGGGCAGCGTGCCGCCAAAGACCGGGCAAAAGCCCGCCGCAGCGAGAAAATTGCCGAGGTAGTAGACCGGCACGGCGTAGCGGCGGCGGGCGGCCAGCGTCTGCTTGAGCCACTGCGCGGCGGTCTCCACGTCCGGCGTTTCGGCGCAGATGCGGCGCGAGAGCGCGTTGAGCCGTTCCACGGACTCCAGATCGTTCCCGTGGAAGCCCACGCGCTTCATGATCATCAGGGGCTTGCCGTTGGCAGCCTCCAGGCTGACCATCACGCAGTTGGGAATGGCAAACGCCTGGCACTCGATGCCGTAAGCGCCCAGCACGCGCTGCATCGTCTCCTCGATGCGGAAGGTCTCCGCACCGCTTTTGGCAAGCTCGTAGCCGATCTGCGCGGCAAGGTCGGTGAGCAGATAGTAATCCATCAAAATGGCACCCCTTCCGCTGCTCGGACGGTTTCCGCCATCGTCACGGCGGCGTAAATTTCCGCAAGGCAGTATAGCATGGATCGCGCCGCAGTTCAACCTGGCAGGGGAGGGCGGAATGCACGAGAAAATGACAAATGCTGCGGCGCTGCCGCAGCATTTGTGCAAAAAACGAGGCTATTCCGACAGCAGGATGCGGTCGTTGTCCAGCGCATGGCCCGCGCCTGCGCGGAAGCGCTCGATGAGATCGTCCACCGTCATGCCGCCGCGCTCGCTGCCGGAGACGTCGAGCACGATGCGCCCGTCCGACATCATCAGCGTGCGGTTTCCCAGCGCGAGCGCCTGCGTCATGTTGTGCGTGACCATCAGGCAGGTGATATGGCTCTCTGCCACCGCGCGGCGTGTGAGGTCCAGCACCTTTTCTGCCGTCGCGGGGTCGAGCGCCGCGGTGTGCTCGTCGAGCAGCAGCAGCTGCGGCGGCACCATGGTCGCCATCAGCAGCGTGAGCGCCTGGCGCTGGCCGCCGGAGAGCAGGCCGACGGGCTGCTTCATGCGGTCCTCGAGGCCCATGCCGAGCTGCCTGAGCTGCCCGGCGAAAAATTCCTTGTCCTGCTTGCTGATGCGGCTGAAGGGGTTGCCGTGCGCCGCGCGCAGGTACGCGAGCGCAAGGTTTTCTTCGATGGTCATGCCCGGCGCGGTGCCGCGCAGCGGATCCTGAAAAAGCCGCCCGATGCGGCGGGAGCGCTCGTGCTCGGGCATGAAGGTGATGTCCCTGCCCGCAAGCGTGATGCTGCCCTCATCGACATAAAAGCTGCCTGCGATGGCGTTGAACAGCGTTGACTTGCCTGCGCCGTTCGAGCCGACGATCGTGACGAAGTCGCCCTCGTCAAGGTGCAGCGAGAGAGAGGACAGCGCCTTCTTTTCGTTCACGGTGCCGGGGTTGAATGTTTTGGAAATGCCCTGAATGTCCAGCATGTTACGCGCCTCCCTTCTGCCTGGCCGCCATTCTGCGCTTCTGGAATGCCGCCCACTTCCGGATACCCGGCGCAGCGATGGCGAGCGCCACGATGATGGCGGTGAGCAGCTTCAGGCACTCTACCGGCACGATCTTTGTGTAGAAGATGACGGCGTAAAGAAAGCGGTAGACGATCGAGCCGAGGATCACGGCGAGAACGCCCTTCCTGACCGTCCTGCGGCCAAGCAGCGTTTCGCCGATGATCAGGCAGGCAAGCCCGATGACGACGATGCCCGTGCCGGAGTTGATGTCCACGGTCTTCTGATACTGGCCGACGACCGCGCCGGAGAGCGCCGTGAGCATATTGGCAAGGCACAGCCCCACCGTGACGGTAAAGGCGGGGTTGAGCGACGAGGCGCGCACCATGTCGGGGTTATCGCCCGTGGCGCGGATGGAAAGCCCCAACCGCGTGCCGAGAAAGAGCAGCAGCAGCACGCCGGCGAGCACGGTGATCGCCGCGGCGAGCAGCAGCTCGTACCACTCGCCGCCGATGCCGGTCTCGCGCAGCAGTGTGAAGATCGTCTCGCTGCCGAGCAGGCTCTGGTTTGATTTCCAGCCCATCGCCATGAGGTTGACGGTATAGAGCCCCGTGTTTGTGACGATGCCGGCGAGGATCGACGGCACGCCGAGCTTCGTCTGCAAAAACGCGGTGACAAAGCCCGCGCACGCGCCCGCGAGCATCGCGGCGAACACGGCGAGGATCGGATGACCCGCAGCCGTTACCGTGACGGACACGGCTGCGCCGAGGACGAAGCAGCCGTCGGTCGTCAGGTCGGCGATGTCGAGGATGCGGTAGCTCAGAAACAGAGCCATCGCGACCAGCGCGTAGAGGAAGCCCAGCTCCAGGGCGGTCTGCGTGATGAGAAGCATGGAAAAGCTCTCCTTTCAAGCCGCCGCCCCCAGCGTGCAGCCGGGGGTGCGGTCCGTAATTTTTTCAGGCTCAGTCCTTGGTGGTCGTGACCTCGACGACGGTGCCCATGCTGTCGAAGCAGGAATACTCGGCCTGCTTGCCGATCATCGCGGCGGTTTCGGTGTTGACGGTGATGATGCCGCCGTCCATCAGGTAGTAGTCCTCCATGTTGTCCATACCCTCGGTGATGGCGGAGTAGGCGAGGTCGGCGGTCCTGGCGCCGAGGTCGGTGTAGTTCACGCCGCAGGTGGCGTAAGCGCCGTTGCGGACGAAGGAGTCGGCGCCGGCATAGTGGGGGATGCCGTTCTTGGCGAGGTCTTCATAGATGGCGAGCTCGGCGGCCATGATGACGTTGTCGGTCGGAGTGAAGACGGCGTCCACACCGTCGGCGATCAGCGCGGAAGCGGCGGCGACGACCTCGTCGTTCGTGTTCGCGGTCTGCTCAACGTACTCGATGCCCTTGGCGTCGAGGTAGGCCTTTGCGTCGGCGATGGGCTTGGTAGAGTTGGGCTCAGAGAGGGAGTAGAGCAGCCCGACCTTGGCGACGTCCGGGTTCTGGGCGAACATCATGTCCATGATGAAGCCGGTGTTCAGCGCGTCGCTCGTGCCGGTCACATAGTCGATGCCCGTCAGGCTCGCAGCCTCGGGATCGGAGACGGCGGCGTAGACCACGGGGGTCTTGGTCTCCTCGGCTGAGAGGGCGGAGATCTGCGCGGCGGTCGTCGCGATGGGGATGATGGCGTCCACCTGATCGGCGATCGCCTGATCGGACAGCTGCTTTAAGATGGTCTGGTCGTTCTGGCCGGAGGTGATGTCGTACTCGATGGTCACATTATTGTCGGCTGCGATCTTGTCGAGCTCGGCGGCCACGGCGTTCGCGATCTCGTCGAGAGAGGCGTGGTCGAGCTGCTTGATGATGGCGACCTTGTAGGTCTTGCCGCTCTCGTCGCCGCCCTGCTGGGCGTCGCTGCTGCCATCATCACTCTTGCTGCCGCACGCGGCCAGAGACAGGGTCATCGCACCGGCGAGGACCAGGGTCAGGAGCTTTTTCACCATGTTGTTTTTCATTTTTTTCCTCCAAAATTTATTTGTTTCTGGGCGGCAGATGAGGTCCTGATTTGCCGGAACAGGAGGAATATAAAGAAAAAAGACCTTCATCCCATACACATGGGACAAAAGTCATCAAACTTCTGCGATACCACCCAAATTGACGTTTTGTAAAACGCCCGCTCGCTTACGCGCACCATCATACGCGCCCCGATGGATAACGGGTGGGATACCCGTCGGCCTCTACTTGGCTATCGCCGTTCGATCCGCCCTCCGGAGTCCATTCGCCGGCCGTCCGCCGCCCCGATCACACCACCCGGGACTCTCTTTGCGCTTGCCTGCACCGGCTACTTCTCTCCGTCATAGGTTTGAAGCTCTTCACTTGTTGGTTGCATTATACGCATCCGCGCCCCGCTTGTCAAGCGCGCCGCGCGAAAAATGCGGAATTTTATCTGCGAAAGATTTGTGAAAAATGCACATGGCGGAAGGGCAGGAGCCGCCGCGGCGGCTCCCGGTACGGTTCATTCCAGCAGAAAGCGCGCGATGCTTTCAATCGCGGCGGCCGCTTTTTTGATGGGGAACATCTGGAATACATGCCACATCCCTTCGCTGGCCTCGAAGCGGCAGGGAACGCCCGCACGCTGCATCGCCTGATAGAGCGCTTCCGAATCCGAATACAGGATCTCGTGGTCGCCGGACTGGATGAGCGTGGGCGGGAAGCCTGTGAGATCGGCGAACAGCGGGGAGAGGTCGGGGGAACGGTAGTCCCGTCCGGCGGCGTAGGCGGCGCGCACGGCCTCGATGTACTCGGGCGTGAGCATCGGGTCGATGTCCGCACGCTCTGTGTAGGATCTGCCGGACATCGTCATGTCCGTCCACGGGGACATCAGGATGAGCGCGCCGGGCAGACGGCGCTTTGCCTGCCTGAGCCGGAGCGTCAGCACGAGCGCGAGGTTGCCGCCCGCGCTGTCGCCCGCAAGGACGATATCGCGCGCGCCGTAGCCCTGGAGCATCAGATAGTCCCACGCGCGCAGCGCGTCCTCGACCGCGGCGGGATAAGGGAACTCGGGCGCGAGGCGGTATTCAAAGCTCAGCACGTCGTAGCCCGTCGCGTGCGCGAGCTTGGACGACAGCACGCGCGAATAGCCGAGGTTGCCGCTCGTGTAGCCGCCGCCGTGGCAGTATAAAATCGCGCGGCGGCTGCCATGCGGCGCCTTGAGCCGCGTCCACGCGGCGTTCATGCCGGAGAGGGTAAATTCCTCGTACGCCATGCCCGCCATCGGCGCGGTCAGCCTGCCGAGCACGTCCTGGCTGCGGCGCTGGCGCTCCAGCTCCTCTTCGGTCATGCGCTCGGGCGCGCCCGCGCTGTGCAGCGCCTTGAGCGCGCGCATCAGCGGGTCGAGATGGGGGCTTTCCGCCCCTTCCTTTTTCTTTTTCAGCGGAATGGGAAGCTTCGTTTCCATGGCGGCTCCTTATATGCATTTTTCCTATCATATCATGCCTGCGTAAAAAAGAAAAGAAAAAGCTGCGATCTCCTTGTAGCATCCCGTGCTTTGTGCTACAATAAGTGACTCGAAAGAGATCAGAAACGCGAGGGGAGGGGAAGCACGGTGGCAAAGCCTGACAGCAAATGGTACAAGCTCGATTCCGCGGGCATCCTCTACTCCGCGCTGCAAAAGGAGGAATACTCCGCCATCTACCGTTTCTCCGTCCTGATGGACCGGGAGGCTGATCCCGCGGCGCTGCAGCGCGCCGTTGACCGCTGCATGCCGCGCTTTCCGACCTTTGCCGTGCGCATCCGCAAGGGAGCCTTCTGGTACTATCTTGAGCCGAACACCGCGCCGGGGCCGTTTGTCCGGGAGGATGTGTCCGACCCCTGCCAGCCCGTGCGCTTCAAGGAGGACAACGGCTGGCTCGTGCGCTTTTACTATTATCGAAACCGCATCTCGATCGAGGTGTTCCATGCCCTGTCCGACGGCGGCGGGGCCATCGTCTTCTTCCGCACGCTGCTGGCGGAGTACCTGCGCCAGACCGGCATCAGCGTTCCTGCGGGGAACGGTGTGCTCGATCTGGAAGAGCCGCCGCGCGAGGAGGAGATGGAGGATGCCTACGCCCGCTGCGCGGGAAAACACGCCTTCGGCCTCAGGCGTCTCCCCAAGGCGTATCAGAACACAGGAACGCCCGAGCCGTTCTACACGTTCCACGTGACGATGGGGTTTGTGCCGCTCTCAAAGCTGCGCGAGGAGTCGAAAAAGTACGGCGCGTCGATCACAGAATACCTCTCCGCCGTGCTTATTTACGTCATCTTAGAAAAGCAGAAGCGCGAAAAGCCCTACCGCCTGCGCCCTGTGGCGCTGGCGGTGCCGATCAACCTGCGCGGCTTTTTCCCCAGCGAGACGCTGCGCAACTTCATCACCACCGTCCGCCCCTACATCGACCCCGCCCTCGGCGACTACACGTTCCCCGAGACCGTTTCGCAGGTGCGGCATTTTATGAAGCTGCACATCAACCGGCAGGAGCTGCAGGCTGCGTTCACGGGCAACGTCCGCTTTACCGAAAACTTCGCCCTGCGGCTCATCCCGGCCGTTTTCAAAAATCCCGTCATGGCGCTCAACTACCGCCTGCTCGGCGTGCGCCCGTACTCCTGCACCTATACGAATCCCGGCGCGTTCACCGTGCCGCCGGAGATGGCGGCGCATATCCGCGGCGCGGAGGTCGTTCTGGGGCAGGCGACGGTGCCGCGCTGCCACTGCGCGTCCATCAGCTATGGTGACACGATGGAGATCACCTTTGCCGGCACGCAGGCGGAGACGGACACCGAGCGCGACTTTTTCCGCTTCCTTGTGCGCGCGGGCATTCCCGTGCGCGTGGAGAGCAACCGCTGAGGCGGCACGAAAGAAGGTATTATTTCATGTCATACTGCGTCAACTGCGGCGTGGAGCTGGACGCGGGCGCGGTGCGCTGCCCGCTCTGCGGCACGCCCGCATGGAAGCCGGACCCCGGCGCGCTCAGCTATTTTCCCACCAAGCCCGCCGAGGTGCCGCCCGCCTCGCGCCGGGCTGCCGCGGCGCTGCTGACGGCGATGCTCGCGTCCGTGTCGCTCTGCTGCGGCGTGCTGAACCTGCTGCTGCCGGCCGAGCGGCCGTGGTCGCTCTACATCGTCGGCGCGGCGGTGATGCTGTGGATCTGGTTCGTGCTGCCGATGTTCGCGCGGCGCATCCCCATCTTCTTCCGCCTGACGGCGGACGTCGCCGCCGTGGGCGTCTATGTCTTTCTCATTTCCATTGACTTAAACGGCGGCGCGTGGTTTCGCGCGCTTGCCCTGCCCATCCTCGGCTGGGCGTGCGTGCTGGTGTTTTTGCTGAGCTTCCTGCTGCGCGGGGGACGGCGCTCGCGCCTGTCTGCCGCCGCCATGTGCATCGGCACGGCGGGACTGCTGGCGCTGGGCGTGGAATACTGCATCGAGCGCTTCTTCTGCGAGGCGTGGCGGCCGACGTGGTCGCTCGTGGTGATGGCTGTCTGCATCGGGCTGATCATCCCGCTGCGCATCGTGCGCCGCGTGCCGTCGCTGCGCGAGGAGGCGCGCCGCCGCTTCAATCTGTAAAAAAAGGAGAAGCCCCGCGGGGCTTCTCCTTTTTCATCCGCTCAGTCGCCCACGCCGGGGTGCAGCACCTTGCCGATGTTCCACAGGTGCGCCACCTGCTTTGCGGCGGCAAGACGTTCTTCCGGCGTTTCATAGGCGGCGTGCGCCGTCTGCGCGCCGCAGTCCAGACACGCAACGTACACGCACCAGCCCTGCTCGTCCTCCATCGTGCCCACGCCGCGGCAGCAGGGGCAGTCCTGCAATTCGATCTCATAGATGGCGTCCATGCCTGCATCTTCCTTTCCTTGAACGGCGGACCGGGCCGCCGCTGTGTCCGGCGACAGTATAGCAGAAGCTCCGGCGCTTTGCAAGCGCGAAGCGCGCCTCCGGCCGCGCACTTTGCACAAACTTTTGCGCGCGGCGCGCTTTGCCGCTGTTTTTCTTGCGCTTCGGGCGCGGGGGGTGTATTATGAAAAAAACGGACAAAGGAGGATGAAGGATGAAATATCTGCTGGTCGGCGTGACGGTCTGGATCATCGTTTATCTGATCATCCGCCATACGCACCGCCGCTGAATGCGAAAAAGCGAAAAAACCTCGCAGGCAGCAGTTGACAAACGGCGGTAGGGTATGGTATGATACTACTCGCGTTTGAGGGAAAGACGCGGACTCACGACACGGAGAGATGGCCGAGCGGTTGAAGGCACCGGTCTTGAAAACCGGCGATGTGAAAGCATCCGTGGGTTCGAATCCCACTCTCTCCGCCAACTGAATTTTCCATCGACCTGCGGAAGTACCCAAGA
>DHMW01000012.1:21890-22333 GCA_002405995.1 Oscillospiraceae bacterium UBA4632 | reverse complement strand
GCCGCGTTCAGGCGGCGCTGCTCTTCCTCAATGTCGTTTTGCAGCGCGCCGATGCGGGCGCGGGCTTCATCCTCAGCCCCGGCGAGCAGCGCCTTTTTCTTTTCCTCGGCCTCTTCGACCATGGTGTTCGCCATGCGCTGGGCGGTCAGGAGTGCGGCGCGCATGGAATCCTCCGTCGCGCGGTATTCCTCTACCTTATCGACCAGCACCTTGAGCTTTGCCTTGAGCGCGGCGTTTTCCTTGTAAAGGGCGGTGTAATCGTCGGTCAGCTCGTCGAGAAATTCATCGACCATCGCCATATTGTAGCCGCCGAAGGCGGACTTGGTGAATGCGCGGGCGGAAACCTCCTGCGGTGTCAGCATCGTTCCATCCTCCGTTCCTTACAGGTACAAGCCGTTGTTTTCCAGCTCGTCGATCAGATCGCCCATGATATCGACGTGGTA
>DHMW01000012.1:11906-21825 GCA_002405995.1 Oscillospiraceae bacterium UBA4632 | reverse complement strand
GTGATGATGTAGGTGTTGGCGGCGACCTTCTTGATCTTGCCCTCGCCCGCGTAGGCAACGCCGGAGAGGAAGTCGATCAGGCGCCTTGCGATGTCCTTGTTCGTGGACTCGAGGTTGATGACCACCGTGCGCTTTTCCTTCAGGTGGTCGGCGATCTCGCTGGCGTTTTCAAAGCGCTCGGGCTTGACGAGCACGACCTTGAGCTGCGTGGTGGCGTTGATGTTGACGACCTTGTTGCGGCGGTCCTCCGCCTTGCGCTCGGCGCTGCGGCGCTCGGCAAAGGCGCCGGTGTCGCCGCGGTCTCTCAGGTCAGGGAAGTCGTCCTCATATTCTTCGTCCTCATCCTCATAGGGATGCGCCCACTTCTTCAGATCGTCGATAATACCCATGTGTGAAAGACCTCCTCGATCAAATCGTATAATTGCGGGCGCCGAAGATCGCCGTGCCCACGCGCACCATCGTCGCGCCCGCGCGCACCGCGTCCTCATAGTCGCCGCTCATGCCCATTGACAGTATATCAAGTGTATTATCATACAACTTGGCATTGATGTCAACAAAAAGTGCATGAACTTTTTCAAAGTAGGGAAGGCTCCCGTGCTCGCCCTCCGCAACCGGCGGGATGCACATCAGGCCGCGCACGCGGACATTTTTGAGCGCTCCGGCCTCCCGCGCCGCCTGTTCCAGTGCTTCCGGGGCGAAGCCGCTCTTGGCCTCCTCGCCGCCGATATTGACCTCCAGCAGGATATCCTGCACGATTTGGAGCTTCTCTGCCTGCCTGTTCACCGCCGCAAGCAGCTCCAAAGAGCCGACCGATTCGATCATCGCGACCTTGCCGACGACGTTTTTCACCTTGTTGCGCTGCAGGCGGCCGATAAAGTGCAGGGGCGCGCCGTCATAGGCGTGCTCGGCGAGCTTTTTCGTCATCTCCTGCTCGCGGTTCTCGCCCAGCGCATCGATGCCGGCGGCGATGGCCTGGCGGCAGGCGTCCGCATCGTTCATCTTGCTCGCGCCGACGAGCGTGATCTCGCTGGGGTCGCGGCCCGCCTCCCTGGCTGCCGCAGCGATGTTTGCGCGCACGCGCGCGATGTTTTCCGCAATGCTCATGTCTAATCTACGACCTTTCCGTTATATAGCTCCCCGGCGGAGATGATGACCTCATCATTCGCGCGCAGGGTGTAAAGCGCGATCTGGCTTTCAGACGCCGCATCGACCTCGCCCGGCTCGACCAGGCAGTAGTCGCTGCCCTGATAGACGATCTCCACGGGCTTGAAGTACGCGACGCGCCCGACGAGGCAGTAGACCCCGGACACGCCGTTTTCATCCACACGCAGGGCCTTTTTCGGGATGCGCAGCCCCTCGTACCCGGCGAGGATCAGCTCGGCGTTCTGCTCGCGCAGCAGCGTAACATAGGAGAGGTAGCGGCCGCTCTCCGTCATGACCAGGCAGCGCCCGTTCTCCGGCGCGCTCACGCGCGTGAGCGTCACCGGCAGGTCGAAATCCACGCCGGACGCCATGCGAAGCGTGAGCCCCTGCCCCACCCGGAGCGAGGCGGCGTCCGACTCGCTGACGCTTGCGGCAAAGTACCATTTGCTGCCCGTCACGATCTTCCCGACGGTGGTGGAAACGCTCTGCGCTTCGGCGGAGGCGAGCTGCGAGGGCGTCATCGTCTCGAGCGATGCGGGCGTGAGCACGCTCTCGTAGCCGTCCGCCACGGCGCTGTAGGTCCCGGCGGCCGGCGCGGCGATGCGCGATGTGCCGCCGCTGGCGGCGGCGGAAGCGGCTGCGATCTCAGCGCTCAGCGCCTCGAGCCGCGCGCTCAGATCCTCGCTGCCGTTATAGGCGTATTCGCGCTTGAGCACCGTCGTGCGGAGCTGGCCGGCGAGCGTGTCGAGCGTGCTGTAGCTGCCGCCGGCAAGGGCGGTGCGCACGGCGATGATCTGCGCGCGGATGTCGGAGTCGAGCTTGAGCGCGGTCTCGGTATCGCTCGAGGCGCTTCTGGCGTATTCGAGCTGCTCCTTCTGCGCGCGCAGCGCTTCGAGCTGCTGCGTCGCCTCCAGCGCCTCGGCGGAGCGGTAGACGGTCGCTACGGTGTCGCCCGCGCCCACGCGCTCGCCCTCGGCATGGGTCAGCTCGAGGAGCGTTTCGGTGCAGTCGATGATCTGCTCGCCGCGCACGACATAGCCGCGCACGGCGATGGACTGCTCGCTGCGGTAACGGTAGACGACGGCGGTGGTCTCCGGGTCGGTCAGATACCGGTAGCCCTGCACGCCGAAGTAGGCGGCCACCGCCGCCAGCAGCAGGACGGTGATAAGCTTTGTGGAAAAGGATGCAGATTTCATGATGAGCTCCCGCATGGGGACACGCTCACTCCTCGCCCTCCTCCGCGCCGCGCAGGTCGAGCGGGCTTGCCGGCACGATGGTGGAGATGGCGTGCTTGTAGAGCATCTGCTGCCTGCCGTCGCTCTCGAGCAGCACGACGAAGCTGTCAAAGCCCGTTACGCTGCCGCGCATCTGAAAGCCGTTGACGAGAAAGACCGTAACGGGCATATGCGCGCGGCGGGCGGCGAGGAGAAAGAGGTCCTGTAAATTTGCGATTTTTTTCATGGTGTTCCTGTTCCTTTCTTTTTGTGCGGACGGCTCGTCCGCTTCAGGAACAGGATACGCCATTCTCCTTGAGGATTTCTGTCGAAAAAGAGAGGCAGCCGGGGAAATCCCTCGTTTTTTTCCAATAATACCAGTGGATGCCGCCGTCGCGCCGCAGCCAGGTGAGCTGGCGCTTGGCGTACTGGCGCGAGCGGAGCTTGATCTCGGCGATGGCCTCCGCGCGCGTGGACGCGCCGTCCAGGCAGGAGAGCGCTTCCTTGTAGCCGATCGCCTGCATCGCCGTCACATCGCGGGGAACGCCGGAGGCGAGCAGCGCGCGCACCTCGTCGAAAAGGCCCGCCTCGGCCATTTTGTCAACGCGCGCGTCGATGGCGCGCTTCATATCCTCGCGGTCGGCATAGGCAAGGCCGATGCGCACGGAATCGTAGCGCGGGGGGATCAATTTCGTCTCCGCGTTGTGCTGCGCCATGGTCTTGCCGGTCTCGTAATAGACCTCGAGCGCGCGGAGGATGCGCTTTTTGTCGTTCAAGTGGAGATTTTCGGCGGTCTCGGGGTCGATGCATCGGAGCTCGGCGAACATCGCCTCGCCGCCGGCCTTGTCCCAGCGGGACTCCAGCTCCGCGCGGCATCTGCCGTCCTTGTCGCCGCCGGCGAAGCCGTGGCCGGCGAGCAGGGCATTTAAGTACAGCCCCGTGCCGCCGACGACGATGGGCTGCCTGCCGCGCGCGAGGATATCATCGACGCATTGCGCCGCGTCCTCTGCGTAGCGGGCGACGGAGTAGTTTTCCCGCGGGTCGGCAACGCCGACCATGTGGTGGGGAACGCCCTGCATCTCCTCCGCCGTCGGCGCGGCGGTGCCGATGACCATGCCGCGGTAGAGCTGCATCGAATCGCAGGAGACGACCTCGCCGCCGAGCTGCTTTGCAAGCTCGACGCCGAGCCGCGTTTTGCCGCAGCCCGTCGGGCCGACGACGCATACAAGCTTCATAGCCGTCCTCCCCTTACGCGCGCCCGAACATTTTTTCCAGCTCGTACTTCGTGAGCTTCGCCTTCACGGGACGGCCGTGCGGGCAGAACTGCACCTCGCCGCTCTGCACCTTGTCCACGAGCACGCGCAGCTCGGATAGATCGCTCTTCCAGCCGCCCTTGATGGCCGCCTTGCACGCCATGGTGTGCAGCAGCGCGTCGCGCGCGGCGGCGGGGTCGGCGGTGTGCGCGGTGACGAGCCTGCCCGCAAGCTCTTCGAGCGCGGGGATGGCGTCGCCGCTGTCAAGGTCGGCGGGGATGGCGCGCAGGATGAGGCTCCCGCCGCCGAATTCCTCGCACTCAAAGCCAAACTCGCGCAGAAGGTCTAAATTCGCCGCGAGCGCGCTGTATTCCTCGGCGGCAAAGTCCGCCACGAGCGGCGCGAGCAGGGCCTGGCTCATCAGCGGCTCCTGATTGGCCTTCATGCGGTCGAAGTTCACGCGCTCGTGCGCGGCATGCTTGTCGATGAGCCAGACGTTTTTGTCTTCGTCCTCGCAGACGATGTAGGTGTCGAGCACCTCGCCCGCGATGCGCCACGGCGCGGCGGACGGGGGCACGAACGTCGTCTGCTCGATCTCGGGCGTTTCCTCCTTCGCGGGAACGGACGCGGGGACAGCGGGCGCTTCCGGCCCGGGCCCGGTCACGGCGGGGCGGGCGGCCTCCTCGGGCATAGGCAGTGTAACGGGCGCGGCGGCTTCGCACTCAGCCTGCGCGGGGGCGTCCGCGCGCTCCGGCGCGCGGCGCATAAAGTCAGAGAGCACGGCGCGCGCGCCGGACGAGGTATCGAGAGCGGGGATCTTTGTGCGCCACGGCTGCGGCGCGCGGGCTGGTTCGGACTGCACGGGAGCAGGGCGCTTCGTCTCCGCCTGCGCGCGCTCGCGGTACTGCGCGGCGGTCATGCTGGCAAAGAAATCGCTGCGCGGGCTCTGCGCCTGCGCGGCAGATCCTGCCGGCTGCTCTTCGGGCGCCCCGCACCCGTCGAGCGCGCCGCCGACGGCGTGGCGCACAAGATCGAAGATCTGCTTTTCGCCCACGAACTTCACGATGGTCTTGGCGGGATGGACGTTCACGTCCACCATGTCGCGCGGCAGCTCGACGAGCAGCACGCAGCCGGGGAACTTGCCCTTCATCATGCGGTTGGAGTAGGCCTCCTCGAGTGCGGCGGTGAGCAGCTGCGACTTGACGAGCCGCCCGTTGACGAAAAACGTCTGCATGGCGCGCGTGCCGCGCGAGGCAAGGGGCGAGGAGACAAAGCCCGTGACGCGCAGCGCGCCGTCCGCACCTCTGACCTCCACGAGCGAGAGCGCGAACTCGCGCCCGAGGGCGGCGTAGACCGCTGAGCGCAGCGTGCCGTCGCCGGGGGTGAGCAGCACCTGCGCGCCGTCGCGGATGAGCTTGAAGGATATCTCGGGATGCGAGAGCGCCAGATGCGCGACAAGCCCTGTGATGGCGGTCGCCTCCGCGCTGTCGCGGCGCATGAATTTGAGCCGCGCGGGCGTGTTGTAGAACAGGTCGCGCACGATGACGCTCGTGCCCTCGGGGCAGCCCGCATCCTCGACCGCGCCGGGGACGCCGCCCTCCAGGCGGAGCTTCGCGCCGCCGGGCGCGCCGCGCTCGCGCGAGAAAATGTCGAGCCGCGAGACCGCGGAGATCGCCGCGAGCGCCTCGCCGCGAAAGCCCAGCGTGCCGATGGCGGCAAGATCCTCCGCCGTGCGCAGCTTGCTCGTCGCGTGGCGCAGAAAGGCCGTCGGCAGCTCGCTCGGCGCGATGCCGCAGCCGTCGTCGCTGACGCGAAGATAGGTCATGCCGCCGTTTTTTATCTCCACCGTCACGCTCTGCGCGCCGGCGTCGATGGCGTTTTCCAGCAGCTCCTTGACGACGCTCGCGGGACGCTCGACCACCTCGCCGGCGGCGATGAGGTCGGCGACGTGCGGCGATAATTGCTGAATATGAGGCATGGTCTTTCCTCCTTAGGAAACGATGGCAAACAGGGACAGGGCGTTGACGGCCGCGTGGAGCAAAATCGACGTCCACAGCGTGCCCGAATGCTCATACGCCCAGGCAAACACAAGACCGGGCACAAGGTATTGCAGCATCAGAATGAGATAGCCCAAGTCCCAGTTGGAGACCGCCGCCGTCCACACATGCAGGAACGCGAACAGCGCGCAGGAGAGGATGTAGGCAAATATTCTGCTCTTTTCCCTGAGGCACCCGAACACAAGACCGCGGAAGAGCACCTCCTCCACAAAGGGGGCGAGGAACACGACGATCAGCGCCGTCATGCGCGGCGCCTGCGCGATCTGCGCGGCGATGGTCATGTCGTTCAGGTTCGTGCGGCTGCCCAGCAGCACGCTGCACACGCGGTACAAAAGCTCGTTCGCGCCATAGAACACAAGAAGCCCCAGAAGGAGGGTGGACAGTGCGCGATTCATATTATCAAGAAAGCGCGAGGACGTGTGCGCGAGGTATGCGTGGAACAGCAGCACCGTGACAGCGAAGAGCGTGTAGTAATAGAGCACGTTGCGCAGCGACGCGCCGATGGACGCATCGAGCAGCACCTCCAGCAGATCGAAGATGCGCCCCGCCAGCACCGGCAGCACCAACAGATAAACGAGGAAAAAGACCGTGCCCGCGATGCGCTCGGTGCGGTTCATGCCGCCGGAGGCGGCTTTCTTTTTTGCCATGAAGTGACCTCTTTTTGAAAATTACGAAAGCCTGCGCTTCAGCTCATACAGAAGCTGCATCGCCTCGATGGGGGACATTGTGTCCGGCTGGGCGCGGCGAAGGGCGGCAAGCACCTCGGCCTCGCCGATCGAGTCGAGGCTGACCTGCTCCGCCTCCTCGCGGGGCCTGGGCTGATACGCGCCGCCCTGCTCGAGCTCCTTTAAGATGGCGTTCGCGCGCCGCACGACCTCGTGCGGCAGCCCCGCTAATTTTGCGACCTCGATGCCGTAGCTGCGGTCAGCCCCGCCGGGGACGATCTTGCGCAGGAAGATGAGCTCATCGCCGCGCTTTTTGATGGAAATGCTGTAGTTTTTCACGCCGGGGAGCACGCCCTCAAGCTCCGTGAGCTCGTGGTAGTGCGTGGCGAACAGCGTCTTGGCGCCAAGCTTTTTCGGGTCGGCGCAGAATTCGAGCACCGCGCGGGCAATGCTCATGCCGTCGAACGTTGAGGTGCCGCGGCCGATCTCGTCCAGGATCAGCAGCGAGCGCGGCGTTGCCTGATGGAGGATCTCGCTCACCTCGGTCATCTCGACCATGAAGGTCGATTGTCCGCCGGCGAGATCGTCGCTCGCGCCGATGCGCGTGAAGATACGGTCCACCACGCCGATGCGCGCGCTTTTCGCGGGCACGAACGAGCCGATCTGCGCCATGAGCGTGATGAGCGCGACCTGGCGCATGTAGGTGGATTTGCCTGCCATGTTGGGGCCGGTGATGATGGCGGCGCGATCCTCGCGCTCGCCCATGTAGGTGTCGTTGGGGACGAAGAGCGCATCCTTGAGCACCCGCTCGACGACTGGGTGGCGGCCATCGTGGATCTCGATGACGCCGCCCGAATCCACGCTGGGCCGGCAGTAGCCGTTGTTCACCGCGACGGAGGCGAGCGAGCAGAGCGTGTCCAGCTCCGCGACCGCGCCCGCCGTGCGCTGGATGCGCACGCTCTCGGCGGTGACGCTGTCGCGCAGGGCGGTGAACAGCTCAAATTCAAGCGCCTTGACGCGGTCTCCCGCCGTCAGGATCTCCTGCTCGAGGTTTTTGAGCTCCTCGGTGATGTAGCGCTCGCCGTTGACAAGCGTCTGCTTGCGGATGTACGTATCGGGGACAAGGTCCTTAAACGAGTTTGAGACCTCGATATAGTAGCCGAATACCTTGTTGTAGCCGATCTTCAGCGTGCGGATGCCGGTCTTTTCCTTCTCGCGCGCCTCGATGCCGGCAAGCAGCCCCTTGCCGCCGGACAGGATATCGTGCAGGCGATCGACCTCGGCATTGTAGCCCTTGCGGATGAAGCCGCCCTCGCGCACGGAGAACGGCGGCTCGTCGATGAGCGTGTCGCGGATGCTCTGCGCCACGTCGGAAAGCATGTCCAGCGCGCCGTCCAGCTCGTGCAGCCTGCCCGCGGGAAATGCGGCAAGCTGCGCTTTGACCTCGGCGACCCGCTCGATCGAATTGCGCAGCGAGGCAAAGTCGCGCCCGCCCGCCGTGCCGTAGGCGATGCGGCCGATGAGGCGCTCCATATCGCTGATGCCGGAGAGCGCCAGAATCAGCTCCTCGCGCGCGACGGTGTTCTTCGTCAGCGCCTCGACCGCGCCGAGACGGCGCTCGATGGCCGCGACGTCGCGCAGCGGGCGCGTCAGCCACGCGCGCAGATTCCGCGCGCCCATGGCGGTCTTCGTCCTGTCCAGCACCCAGAGCAGGCTCCCGCGCTTTTCCTTGGTGCGGATGGTCTCGGTCAGCTCCAGATTGCGCCGCGCGGAGAGGTCCAGCTCCATGAAGCGGCCCTGCTCGTAGTACTCTAAATCCTTGATGTAGGAAAGGTCGGTCTTCTGCGTCTCGTGCAGATACGAGAGCAGCGCGCCCAGCGCCAGCGCCGCCGCGGGGTTGCTGCGCGGCAGATTTGCAAACGCCTTCTCGCCGTACTGCGCCCGGATGGCGCCCTCCGCCGCCCTGAGCTCAAAGCGGCTTTCCCCGCGCTCAACGGCGCAGGAGAGCCTGTCTCGCAGGAGCGCGGTAAGCTCTGCATTTTCATATGCGCCCGCACTCAGCACCGCCTCGGCGGGTGAAAACCGCGCCAGCTCATTGCAGAGATGCTCTGCGCGGTCGCCGCCCGAAAAGGCGGTGACGTGCGTGTGGCCGGTCGTCATGTCGCAGAACGCCGCGCCGGCGTTCTGTTCGTCCAGAAAAACGCCGCAGAGAAAGTTGCCGCGCCGGTCATCGAGGCACGCACTGTCGATGACCGTTCCGGGTGTGACAACGCGGATGATGTCGCGCTTGACGAGTCCCTTGGCAAGCGCGGGGTCCTCGGTCTGCTCGCAGATGGCGACCTTGTAGCCCTTGGCGATGAGGCGGGCGATGTAGGCGTCGCTCGAATGGTAGGGAACGCCGCACATCGGCGTCTGATCCTCCGCCGCCTTGCCGCGGTCGCGGGTCGTGAGCGTGAGGTCAAGCTCGCGCGAGGCAAGCTGCGCGTCCTCGTTGAACATCTCGTAGAAGTCGCCCAAGCGGAAAAAGAGGATCGAATCCTTATTCTGTTCCTTGATTTCAAGGTATTGCTTCATCATCGGCGTGATCTCGGCCATGATCCGTCCTCGCTTTCGTTCTCTCTAAAGTCTCGCTCTACACGGTAAAGGCAGCGCCCGCGTGCATCTCGCCGAGGCGGCCGCCGAGCTTACGTTTTAATCTCGCATAGGCCTCTTTGCCCGTGCAGTGGCCCGTGAAGTAGTGCGCGGCCTTGTCGCAGCGCAGCCTTTCGCCGACGGCATCGACCAGCCCGTCCGGCTCGCTCCTGCCGAGCGAGGGGTTGTAGAGGTGGAAGCCCGCAAACACCGCGTCGGGCGCTCTGCCGAGCACCTCCTCGGCGCTTTTCAGGATGTTCACGATGCCGCAGTGCGCGCAGCCCGCGAACAGCGCCGTCCTGCCGTTTTCCGTGACCAGCAGATCCTGCTCGTGGCGGAACGTGTCGCGCGGATAGTCATCGCCGGCCTTCTCGCGCAGCGTGTCGTTCGCGCCGCTCCACAGCTCGCGGCCCGGAACGGCGGAGAAGACCGTCAGCTCTTCGTCGAGCTTCTGCACGCCGCAGCAGAGGACAAAGCGGTCCTCGTAATTTTTGAGCGCCGCGTCCATGCCGATATAGGCGCACTTTTCCGGCGTGACGACGTAATACTGCCCCCAGACGGCCTTCTGCATATAGACCTTGGCGTGATCGTTGAGCTTCAGAAATGCTTCCAGCCCGCCGCAGTGGTCGTTGTGCGCGTGGGACAAAAAGGCGATATCGACCTGCGTCAGATCGACGCCGAGCGCCTTCGCGTTGTCGATGAACTGCGCGTCGGGGCCCATGTCAAAGAGGATCTTGTGCTTGTCCGTCTCGATATACATCGACAGGCCGTGCGCGCAGGCGACATCGTCCCTGCACGTGTTGTTTTCCATCAAAATGACGACTTTCATCGAAAAGCCCCCTTTATTTTACTCCTCCGCCGCTTCGCCGTAGAGTGCCCAGGTGTTGCTGTCGGTGATCTTCGCTTCGGCAAACGTGCCGATGAGGGTCTTGCCGCCCTTCATGCGCACGAGGCGG
>DHMW01000012.1:10339-11849 GCA_002405995.1 Oscillospiraceae bacterium UBA4632 | reverse complement strand
GTGCGCGCGGCGAGGGGAAAGTCCGCATCGTCGCTCTCGCCGTCCACCAGGACCCTGACCGTCCTGCCGATGTAGGCTGCGTGCTTTTCCGCGCTGACGGCGTTCTGCGCATCGACTAATCTTTCAAACCAGACCTGCTTTTCCCCGCGCGGGACGGGGTCGTCCATCTTCGCCGCGGGCGTACCCGGGCGCGGGGAGAAGATGAAGGTAAAGAGCGCGTCGAAGCGCGTCTTTTCCGCAAGATCGACGGTCTGCATCGCCTCGTCCTCGGTCTCGCCGGGAAAACCGATGATGACATCGCTCGTCAGCACCAGGCCCGGCATGACGCTGCGCGCGTAGGCGATCATTTCCTCGTACTTTTCGCGCGTGTAGGGGCGGTTCATCGCCTTTAAGACGCGGTCGCAGCCGGACTGGACGGGCAGGTGGAGCTGCTTTGCAACATGCTCGCAGCGTGCCATCGTGTCGAAGAGCTTATTCGTCGCGTCCTTCGGCTGGCTGGACATAAAGCGCAGCCAGTAGTCGCCCGGAATTTCATTGATGGCGGCGAGAAGGTCGGCGAAGTCGTAACCGGTGCCCAGATCTTTGCCGTAGCTGTTCACGTTCTGGCCGAGGAGGGTGATCTCCTTATAGCCCTCGGCGATGAGGCCGCGGCACTCTTCGATGATCTTCTCCGGCGCGCGGCTGCGCTCGCGGCCGCGGACGTAGGGCACGATGCAGTACGAGCAGAAGTTGTTGCACCCGTACATGATGCTGACCCACGCGCGCACGCCGCCCTCGCGCACGATGGGAAGGTCCTCGGCGATGCGGCCATGCTCGTTGTCGATGGAAAAGACGCGCTTATTCTTGGTGTACACCTCGTGCAGCAGCTCGGGAAGCCGCCATTCGGCCTGGGGGCCAAGCACAAGATCGACGTGGTGGTAGGAATGCTTCACCTTGTCGGCGACGACCTTCTGCTGCGCCATGCAGCCGCAGAGGCAGATGATCTGGTCGGGCTTGGCGGCCTTCGTGTGGCTGAGGCGGCCCAAATGTCCGTAAACGCGCTTTTCCGCGTGCTCGCGGATGGCGCAGGTATTGAGCAGGATGACGTCCGCCTGATTTTCGTCGCGCGTGAGCTCGTAGCCCATCTCGCGCAGCATGCCCATGAGCACCTCGCCGTCGGCCACGTTCTGCTGGCAGCCGAACGTATCGACCAGCGCGAGCGGCGTGCGGGTGCGGCGGTCGTTCATCTCGCGCATGGCGCGCGTAAATTCCTTCTGACGCGCGAGCTCCTGCTCGCTGACGATGACTTCGTTACGTTCCAAGGGAAGGTTCCTCCAGAATATTTTAGTAGTGTATTATATCATGCTCTTTTCCCTGTGGCAAGAGCGCGCGCCGGTTTTCGCCGGCGGAAAAATCATGGGGTGGCTTCTCCGCCCCCACGTGTTATGCTGGGGAAAACCCGAATCTCAAAGGAGGGCTTTCCGTGGCGGCGTTTTATCAGAAATTTCTGCGCAAAAATATCGACCTATCG
>DHMW01000012.1:9622-10229 GCA_002405995.1 Oscillospiraceae bacterium UBA4632 | reverse complement strand
GCATCTTCGGCTGGGCGGGCGTGGACGGCATCCACTTCTGCTTTGTCCGCGGCTATGGCGAGGCGGTCTTCGCCGTGAGCCCGATGAACGGCAGCAGGGACTGCGTGCACGTCATCGCGCGCGATTTTCGCGATTTTCTGCGGCTGCTGCTCGCGACCGGCGACAGCGCGGCGCTCGAGCAGGCGTGGCAGTGGGATGAAGCGCAGTTCGACGCCTTCCTCACTGAGAATCCGCCGACGGACGGGCAGAAGGCGGTGCTCTCGCAGATCACCACAGCCTTTGACCTCGCGCCGGCGGAGCGGCCGTGGCACTATCTGCACGAGCTGCCGCGCGAGGCCGCTGCCTTCGCGCCTGAGGCGCAGAACGACTTCTGCGTCGGCATCATCGGCGGCGCGGACGGGCCGGTGGCCATCGTCACGGGCAGCGCGCAGGGCAGGCTCCACATCGCGTGCTCGTCGCTGCACTTTGCGGCGGCCGGTCACATCGACTGGCGCGTCGGCTTCCGCGAAACGCCGTGGGAAGATGAGACGTTTGACCTCCTATAATTACTTTTTCTGCGATCTGCGGTACTCCGTCGGCAGGACGCCGTAGGCCTTGTGGAATTCGG
>DHMW01000012.1:8220-9520 GCA_002405995.1 Oscillospiraceae bacterium UBA4632 | reverse complement strand
TGCGCGACGTTCTCGTCGCCCTCAAGCAGCAGCTTTGCCGCGTGCTGCATGCGGTGCTCGCGGATATGTGAGGCGAGCGAGCTGCCGTAGACGGATTTGAACAGCGCCTTCATCGTCGAGGGGTTCATCAAAAAGCGGCGCGACAGCTCGTCGATCGTCACGCGGCTCGCGAGATTCTCCGTGAGGTAGTCGTGCACGGCGCGGATGGTCTCGAGCTGCTCGGCGGTGCCGCCGGTCTCGTGCAGCTCGGCGTCGAGCGGGGGCAGATGCGGCGCGCTGGCGGCGGCCTTACTCTCCTCCTCGGGACACGAAATTTCCATCGTGCGCTCGATCATGCGGTGCAGCAGCTGCGCCTGCTCGCTGCCGGACGCGCGGTAGTAGACCTCCTTGCCCACGCGGCGCGAGACGATGAGCCCGCTTTCGCGCAGCTGGCGCAGATGGTGCGACGCCGCGGGCGGGCTCATGCCGACCATGGCGGAGAGATCGACGACGCACTCCTCGCAGTGGCACAGCAGCCAGAAGATGCGCACGCGGCTGCTGTCGGACAGCTGCTTGAAAATATCCGCCACCGTTTGAAAGCTGCCGGCGGTTTCCACCGATTCGTGCAGCTGCTGCACGGTTTGCGCGTCCCCGTGCTGATGAGGCAGATGCAGTTCCTCCATTGCACTTTCCTTCCTTTCCCTCTCCGCCGCGCGGCGGTGTTCGCCCGTTCGGAAATTCTTTTCGCCCGAACGGAAGAGTCCGCCGCACGGCTCTTGACTTTTTTCCTTACGGACAGTATAGTACGGTCATCAAGATTAAACAAGCACTTAATCGTTAAATATTTTTTGCCGAAAGGGAGAAACATACCATGAAAAAGACCTATCAGATCGAAGTGGACTGCGCCAACTGCGCGAACCTTATGGAAGAAGCTGCCAAAAAGACCGAGGGCGTTGCCGGCGCCGTGGTGAACTTTATGACCCAGAAGATGACCGTGGAGTTTGCCGAGGGGCAGGACCCCAAGGCTGTGATGAAGGCCGTCCTGAAGAACTGCAAAAAGGTCGAGGACGACTGCGAGATCTATCTGTAAGCCTGATTTCCGGCGCACGCCCCGAGCTTGCCTCGGGGCTGCTTTTTGAAGCAAGGAGGTCGTTCCCATGACGAAAAAACAGAAAAAGATGCTTTATCGCATCATGATCGCAGCGGTGCTGTTCCTCGCCGCAAAGTTCATTCCCATGCCGGCGCTCGTCTCCACCGCGCTTTACGCCGCCGCCTATCTTACCATCGGCTATGATATCCTGCGCAAGGCATGGAAGGGCAT
>DHMW01000012.1:0-8152 GCA_002405995.1 Oscillospiraceae bacterium UBA4632 | reverse complement strand
GACGAAAACTTCCTGATGGCCGTTGCCACCATCGGCGCCATTGCGCTTGCGATCTGCGAAAAGAGCGGCGACTATGACGAGGCGGTCGCCGTCATGCTCTTCTACCAGATCGGCGAGCTGTTCCAGAGCTGCGCCGTGGGCAAGTCCCGCCGCAGCATCACGGCGCTGATGGACATCCGCCCCGACTACGCCAACATCGAGCGCGGCGGCAGGCTCGAGCAGGTCGATCCCGACGAGGTGGCCGTCGGCACGGTCATCGTTGTGCAGCCGGGCGAGAAGGTCCCTCTCGACGGCACCGTTGTGGAAGGCGCGTCCACGCTCAACACCGCGGCGCTCACGGGCGAGAGCCTGCCGCGCGATGTGAGCGTCGGCGACGAGATCATCAGCGGCTGCATCAACATGACGGGCGTCCTGAAGGTCAAAACCAGCAAGGCCTTCGGCGAGTCCACCGTGTCGAAGATCCTGGAGCTTGTGGAAAACTCCAGCTCGCACAAGTCCCGCTCCGAGAACTTCATCTCCCGCTTTGCCCGCGTCTACACCCCCGCCGTGTGCTACAGTGCGCTCGCGCTCGCTATCCTGCCCCCGCTCTTCAGCCTTATCAGCGGCGGCGATGCCGCGTGGAGCGTGTGGGTCTACCGTGCGCTCACGTTCCTCGTCATCTCCTGTCCCTGCGCGCTTGTCATCAGCATCCCGCTGAGCTTCTTTGCCGGTCTCGGCGGTGCAAGCCGCGAGGGCATCCTCATCAAGGGTTCCAACTATCTGGAGGCGCTGAGCAAAACAAAGGTCGTGGTTTTCGATAAGACCGGCACGCTGACGCAGGGCGTGTTCGAGGTCAGCGCCGTGCATCACAGTCCGCTTGCGCAGCAGCAGCTGCTCGAATACGCGGCGCTTGCCGAGTGCGCGTCCTCGCACCCGATCAGCAAGAGCTTACAGCGCGCCTGCGGCGGCGAGCTTGACCGCTCCCGCGTGACGGGCATCGAGGAGCGCAGCGGCCGCGGCGTGGTCGCGACCGTGGACGGCCGCAGCGTGGCTGCGGGCAACGGCAGGCTCATGGACGAGCTGGGCGTTCCCTGGCAGGAGTGCCGCAGCGTCGGCACGATCGTCCACATGGCGGTGGACGGGCAGTACGCCGGTCATATCGTCATCTCCGACGTTGTCAAGCCCGACGCGCGCGATGCGCTGCTCGCGCTCAGGCGCGCAGGCGTGCGCAAGACCGTCATGCTCACGGGCGATATCAAAAAGGTCGCCGAGCATGTGGCGCAGGAGCTGGGCGTGGACGAGGTCTATTCCGGGCTGCTGCCCGGCGGCAAGGTCGCGCAGGTCGAACGCCTGCTGGAGGAAAAGGGCAAGGACGACTGCCTCGCCTTCGTCGGCGACGGCATCAACGACGCGCCTGTGCTCTCCCGCGCGGATATCGGCATCGCGATGGGCGCGATGGGCAGCGACGCCGCCATCGAGGCGGCGGACGTGGTGCTGATGGACGACGACCCGATGAAGATCGCCAAGGGCATCCAGATCTCGCGCAAGTGCATCCGCATCGTGTACGAGAACATCGTCTTCTCGCTGGGCGTGAAGCTCGCGTGCCTGCTGCTCGTGGCGGCCGGCATCGCCAATATGTGGATGGGCATCTTCGCCGACGTCGGCGTGATGGTCTTGGCTGTTCTCAATGCGATACGCGCATTGAGAACTTCAAAAAACTGACAAAGTCAGTTTTTTGAGTAGAGATTCACTGCGCTCAGCGCACGCGCCGTAGGCGCGCACGTTCGCTCCGTGCAGAGTGTTTTTCGTCACGTACACGCCGCGGCGAAAAACGATTGGAATTTATTTGCCGCCTGCGGGCGGCAAACTCTGCGAGGTCTTTTGGCAGCTTCTATACGAAAAAGGACGGCTTTCGGCCGTCCTTTTTCTGTGCGTTGCAATGTCCGCGAAATTTTCGTATAATGGCGGTATCAGAACATTTCGGAGGATATCGCCATGAAGGTCAGCGTCATTCAGATGGATATGCGCCCGCTGGAGAGCGCGGCGAATTTTGACCGCGCGGAGGCGCTTATCCGCCGCGCCGCCGGGGAAAACAGCCCGGACGTCGTTGTTCTGCCCGAGACGTGGAACACGGGCTTCATGCCCGCGGGCGACCTTGCCGCGGCGAGCGACGACAACGCGAGGGCCGTGCGCAAGCGTTTTTCCCCGCTCGCGCGCGAGCTGAACGTCAACATCGTGGCAGGCAGCGTGTCGAACCGGCGCGGCGGCAAAATTTTCAACACCGCCTGCGTTTTCGACCGCGCGGGCGCGTGCCTCGCCGAATACGACAAGACCCATCTCTTTACGCCCATGGGCGAGCATGAGGCCTATGCCCCCGGGGACCACCTCGTCACCTTCACGCTCGACGGCGTGCGCTGCGGCATCGCCATCTGCTACGAGGTGCGCTTCCCCGAGCTGTGGCGCACACTGGCGCTGCGCGGGGCCGAGGTCGTCTTTCTTCCCGCCCAGTGGACGGCGGCGCGGCAATACCACTGGGAAACGCTCACCGCCGCCCGCGCCATCGAAAACCAGCTCTTTGTCGTCTCGTGCAACGCCTGCGGCGAGCGCGGCGGCGTGGTCTACGGCGGCTTTTCGCGCATCCTCGACCCCTGGGGCGAGGTGCTCGCGCAGGGCGGAGGCGGAGAGGAGCTGCTCTGCGCGGAGCTGGACCTTGCGCGCGTGCGCGAGATCCGCAGCACGATCAACGTGTTCCGCGACCGGCGGGCGGAGCTTTACCGGCTGTAAGCGCCGCGGATTCTTGCGTCCGCGCTCGTTGCAGCCGCCTTGCGGGCGGCAGAGCGCAAGGCGGAGCGTCGTCCCGAAAATCAAAAAGGAGAGGCTGGCCGTCCGGTCAGCCTCTCCTTTTTGAAGTCAATCTTCCTCGCGGAACACAAAGCCGTTCTCGTCCGCCTTTTCGATGACGGCGAGCGCCTTATAGGGGATGCCGGAAGCGCGGAAGCGGTCGCCGCCGCCCTGGAAGCCCTTTTCCACGGCGATGCCGATGCCCTCAAGCTTTGCGCCCGCGGCGTTGACGATATCGACAAGCCCCTGCACGGCGAAGCCGTTTGCCATGAAGTCGTCGATGATCAGCACGCGGTCGTTCGCGCCCAGCCACTCCTGCGAGACGAGCAGCGTGACCTTTTTCTTGTACGTATAAGAAAAGACCTCGCTCTGGTACAGTCCGCTCTCGATGTTGTCGCTTTTCGCCTTCTTGGCAAAGAGCATGGGAACACCGTATTTCTGAGCGCAGACCGTCGCCAGAGCGATGCCGCTCGCTTCCGCCGTCAAAACAGTCGTGATCCTGCCGACGTCGAAGAATTTTGCAAATTCATCCGCAATATCGCCGAGCAGGGCCGTATCGACGCGGTGGTTCAAGAAACCGTCTACCTTGACGATGTTGCCGGGCAGGACCTTGCCCTCGCGGCGGATGCGCTCCTGGAGCTGCTGCATGGGACATCCCCTCCTGTTTTGTAATAGATACCTTTATTAAACAGGATTTCCGCGGGAAAAGCAACATGGCAGGTATGACAAGAATTTTCCGTTTTTCCGCCGCTTTCCGTCTATTCCGGCAAGGAGGGGATGCATTCACGGCGTTTCCTGCCGCAGCGTCTCGGCAAAGCCCGCGGCGAAGAGGCGCGCGGCGTTGATCGCCTCGGCGAGCGAGTTGCCCGCCGTGCCGACCTCGAGCAGCAGCGAGCCGGTGGTTTTGTGCTGATTGTAGCGCGAGTTGCGCACGACGATCGGGCGCATGAGCGTAGGATAGCGCGCGTACAGCGTCTCCTGCACGGCGCAGGCGAGCTTCAGATTCTCGCGCCAGAGGTCGTGACTCCGTCCGCCGCCGTCGGAGCCGACGACAAATTCCAGCTGCGCCGCGCCTGTATCCTCGCCGCACAGGAGCTTGTACTGGCTGCCGTTTCCGTCCTCCACCGCGTCGCGGTGGACGTCGAGCACAAAGGAGATCGAGGGGTACTTTTCAAGATAGCGCTCGATGGACGCGAGCGAGCGGTCATACGCGCCGGAATAGCTGGGGTAATCGTAGAGCGTGCGGTCATGCACCACGCCCAGTCCCGCATCCGTGAGCACCTGGGCGATCTCATCGCCCACGCGGATCATGTTGCAGCCCGTATCCAGCGTGCGGAAGGTGTCGCTCGGCTCGTATTCCTCGCCGGCGGGCATGGTGTAGCTCTCGGTACCGTGGGTATGGATGATCAGCACCTGGGGGCCCTCCGTGCCGAGCGCTGCCGCATAGCCGCCCGTGAGCATCGAAGCGTCGAGCGCGGCGTCGGAGCCGTTGTTGATGTACACATTGCCAAACACCGTGTAGCCCGCCGGGTCGGAGGGGCGCAGCGTGCGCGCGCTGACGCCGTTTTCCGCCACGGTGACCTCATCCGGCTGCGCGGGCGGCGAAAGCACCGTGCCCTCATGGTCCTGCGCGTCGTCCTCCCCGCCGCCGGACATATCCTGCGGCGGCTGCTCCAGATCGCTCGACCAGGTCTGCATGACCTCCTCCCCCCGCGCGCGCAGCAGCGGCGTCATGCGCAGCGCCAGGCCGGTCGCCGCGCTGAGCGCGCCAAGAGCGCTTTCGCCGCGCTCCATGCGCACGAGCGCAAGGTCGAGCCCGCCGCCGCTTTGCAGGGCGCGCAGCGCCGAGCGGGCGTCCTGTGCGGGGGCGGTGACGCTCACGCCCCAGAGCGTCGCCGCCGCAAGTGTCAGCGAGCAGGCCGTGCGCACGAGCCGTCTTGTCCGATTCTTTTGCATCGTTCCTCACCTCTCGAAGCACTGTATGCGCGCCTGGCCGCGGATATGCCGCGCAGAAGGGGCGCATAAAGCGCTTGCATTTTTCACTTTACTGTGTTATCTTGAATAAAACAGAAAAAGAGGCTCATATAATTTCGCTTGCATGGCGCGAAAGTTTCTACGGGATCGCCGGAAGATCCTGCTATGAGTGTTCAGCCGAGGGATCATTCCCCCGTCTGGGCGCTTTTTCTTTTGCTCATTTTTGTTAGGAGTGATTTGAATGAAGATCCTCAAGGGCGACCTTGTTTCCGCTCCGGCGCTGGGCGTGCTGGACACGGTCGGGCACGGCTGCCTCGTGCTCGATGACGAGGGGCGCATCCTCGGCGCGGAGCGCAGCGTGCCGCAGGGCGCGGACGCAGAGATCCTTGACTTCGGCAATGCGCTCATCATGCCGTCGTTCGCCGATATGCACCTGCACGCGCCGCAGTACCCCATGCTCGGCATGGGCATGGACCTGCCGCTGATCGACTGGCTGAACACCTACACCTTCAAAACCGAGGCGCGCTTTGCCGACAACGACTATGCCCGCCGCATCTACCGCCGCCTGGCAAGCGACCTGATCACGAACGGCACGACGCGCGTATGCATGTTTTCCTCCCTCCACACCGACGCGACGCTCATCCTGATGGAGGAGCTTGAGCGCGCGGGCGTGACGGGCTATGTCGGCAAGGTAAACATGGACCGCAACGGCGGCGCGCACCTGCAGGAGACGACGGAGGAGAGCAAGCGCGAGACGCTGCGCTGGCTGGACGAATGCGCGCGCTTCCGGTACGTAAAGCCGATCATCACGCCGCGCTTCACGCCGTCGTGCACGGATGAGCTGATGGCTTGGCTGGGAAGGCTCGCGCAGGAGCGGGGGCTTTACGTGCAGTCGCATCTTTCGGAAAACCGCAGCGAGATCGCGTGGGTGAAGGAGCTGCACCCCGACTGCGCGCAGTACTGGGAGACCTACGCCAAATACGGGCTGTGGAAGGATCACACGGTGATGGCGCACTGCGTGCATTCCGACGCGCGCGAATGCGCCGCCATGCGCGAGCACGGCGTTGTGGTGGCGCACTGCGCGGGCTCGAACATCAACCTCTGCTCCGGCGTTTCGCCCGTGCGCGAGATGCTGCAGCAGGGCATCTGGGTCACGCTGGGGTCCGATATCGCCGGCGGCGCGCTGCTGCCGATGTACAAGGTCGTGACCATGTCCATCCGCGCCAGCAAGATCAAGCGCATCGAGACCGACTGGTCAGAGGATTTTCTCACCGTGCCGGAGGCGTATTACCTCGGCAGCACGAGCGGTCACCGCTACTTCGGCGCGCAGGGCGGCTTTGCCGCGGGCGACCGGCTGCACGCCATCGTCGTGGACGATTCCGACTTTATCGAGTCCACGCGCCCGCTCACGGTGCGCGAGCGCTTTGAGCGCGCGATCTACATGATGCACCGGCACAACATCGTTTCCGTGTGGTCCGAGGGGCGCAGGGTCGTCGGATAAGCGCAGAACGCGGGGAGGGGGCGCCGCCCTCTCTCCCTTCTTCTTGCGGGATCTCCGGAATTTTTTTGCCAAACCTATTGACAAAGCACAGGTAAATTTGGTATAGTATCATTCGTCCTGTCGAGCAGGAAGATTTGGCGGCATAGCTCAGCTGGCTAGAGCATGCGGTTCATACCCGCAGTGTCCCCGGTTCAAATCCAGGTGCCGCTACCATGTAGCACGGGATGCGAAAGCATCCCGTGTGTCATATGGCCCGTTGGTCAAGTGGTTAAGACACGGCCCTTTCACGGCTGTAACATGGGTTCGAATCCCGTACGGGTCACCATTTGCGGGCTTAGCTCAGCTGGTTAGAGCGCATGCTTCACACGCATGAGGTCACTGGTTCGAGTCCAGTAGTCCGCACCAAAGAACACCCCGGAGCCTTGCGGCTCCGGGGTGTTCTTTTACTTTTCCGGCAGGAAAAATTTTCACGAAAGACGCCGGGCGGCGCGCCCCGGCTCATTTCGCCTGCTTCATCGAAAGGCTGATGCGTTTTTTCTTTTCGTCCACCTCCAGCACGGCGACTCTGACAACGTCGCCGACGGAAACGACTTCGGACGGATGCTTGATGAATTTGTCCGATACCTGCGAGATGTGGACGAGGCCGTCCTGATGCACGCCGATATCCACGAACACGCCGAAGTCGATGACGTTGCGCACCGTGCCGGTCAGCACCATGCCGGGCTTTAAGTCCTTCATCTCAAGCACGTCCGTGCGCAGGATGGGCTTTGGCAGCTCGTCGCGCACGTCGCGGCCGGGCTTCAAAAGCTCGCTCACGATATCGCGCAGCGTGGGGACGCCGACGCCGATCTCGCTCGCGGCCTTTGCCTCGCCATAGGACCTGACGCGATCGGGCAGGTCGGAAAGCCTGCCGTCCTTCACATCGGCGAGCGTGTGTCCCGCCAGCTCCAGCAGGGCCTTTGCCGCGTCATAGCTCTCGGGGTGGACGGCGGTGTTGTCGAGCACGCTTTTGCTCTCCGGCACGCGCAGGAAGCCCGCGCACTGCTGGAACGCCTTGGGACCGAGCTTAGGGACCTTTTTGATCTGCGCGCGGGAGGTGAACGCGCCGTTCTCCTCGCGGTACAATACGACGTTTTTCGCCGTCGTGCCGTTCAATCCCGCGACGCGCTGCAAAAGCGAGGGCGAGGCGGTGTTGACGTCCACGCCGACGGCGTTGACGCAGTCCTCGACCACGCCGTCGAGCGCCTCATCGAGCTGCTTTTGCGGCATGTCGTGCTGATACTGGCCCACACCGATCGCCTTGGGGTCGATCTTGACAAGCTCGGCGAGCGGGTCCTGCAAGCGCCGCGCAATGGACACGGCGGAGCGGAGGTTCACGTCGTACTGCGGGAATTCCTCGGCGGCGAGCTTGCTCGCCGAGTACACGGACGCGCCCGCCTCGGAGACGATCATATAGCTCACGTGCGCGCCGTCCCCGTTCACCCTTCGGATCAGCTCGACCGCCATCTGCTCCGTCTCGCGGCTGGCGGTGCCGTTGCCGATGGCGATGTGCTCCACGCCGTGCCTTTTGATAAGCCTTGCCAGCGCGGCGATGGCTTCGTTTTTCTGCCGCTCGCCGTAGGTCGGGTAGACGACGGCGGTGTCGAGCACCTTGCCCGTGCCGTCCACGACTGCGACCTTGCAGCCCATGCGGTAGCCGGGGTCGAGCCCCATCGTGACCTTGCCCTTGACTGGCGGCTGCATCAAAAGCGGCTTCAAATTCAGCGCAAACTGGCCGATCGCGCCCTCGTTTGCCCGCTCGGTCAGGAGGCTTCGCACCTCGCGCTCGAGCGAGGGGAAGATCAGGCGGTCGTAGGC
>DHMW01000016.1:34352-40457 GCA_002405995.1 Oscillospiraceae bacterium UBA4632 | reverse complement strand
GTCACCGTATGGAAAAAGGAGCAGCTGTGCTTGCTCCTTTTCATTTGGAGCGGGCGACGAGGCTCGAACTCGCTACCTCCACCTTGGCAAGGTGGCGCTCTACCAGATGAGCTACGCCCGCAAATGGTGCCTCAGGCCAGAGTCGAACTGGCGACACGCGGATTTTCAGTCCGCTGCTCTACCAACTGAGCTACCGAGGCATATCAGACCGCTGATCACAGTCTGAAAAATGGCGACCAGGAAGGGACTCGAACCCTCGACCTCCGGCGTGACAGGCCGGCGTTCTAACCAGCTGAACTACCTGGCCGAATATTGGTGGGAACAACAGGGCTCGAACCTGTGACCCCCTGCTTGTAAGGCAGGTGCTCTCCCAGCTGAGCTATGCTCCCCCACGCGAAACCGCTTCGGCGAACGGCAAGGGTTATTATACTAAATAACCCTTGCCGTGTCAACAGCAAATTTGAAAAAATCCTGATTTTTTCGTTTCACTTGCCCTTTGCCTTCAGCGCGGCGATCATATCGCGCAGTTCCTGCTCTGTAAAGTGCTGCACCTTGTCGCAAAACTGGCACGTCAGATCCGCGCAGCCCTGCTCGGCGACGATCTCCTCCAGCTCCTTCGACCCCAGCGACAGCAGCGCGCGCTCCGTGCGTTCTCGCGAGCAGTAGCAGCGGTATTCGATCGGATCGGTGGAGAGGATCTCCAAGTCAAAGTCGGAGAGCACCGTTCTGAGCAGCGCCGCGGGGTCGGCGTCGTCCTTCATGAAGCTCGTCACGCTGGGTGCGGCGTAGATGCCGCCCTCCACTTTCGCGATCACATCCTCTCCTGCGCCGGGCAGCAGCTGGACGAGATAGCCGCCCGCTGCCAGCACGCTGCGGTCGCGGTCCACCAGCACGCCGAGACCGCAGGCGGAGGGGATCTGCTCCGACTCCACATAGTATGCCGCCACGTCCTCGGCGATCTCGCCGCCGAGCAGATCGACCGTGCCGACATACGGCTCGCGCATATTGAGGTCCTTGATGACCGTGAGCGTTCCGCTGTGACCGACGGCGGCGCCGACGTCCAGCTTGCCGTCGGCGCGCAGCGCAAGATCGACAGCGGGATTCTGCACATAGCCGCGCACATTGCCCTCGGCATCCGAAACCGTCAGGATCGTACCGAGCGGACCGTCGCCCTTGATCTGCATGGTCACGCTCGCGCCGTTTCCCTTGAGCGCGTTGCCCATCATCGAGCAGGCGGCCAGCGCGCGTCCGAGCGCCGCGGTGGCAACGGGCGAGGTGTGGTGGATCTGCCGCGCACGCTCGGTGATGCCGCGCGTGCAGACGGCGACGGCGTTTACCATCCCGTCGCGCGAGATGGCGCGCACGATGCAGTCCTTATAGTCTCCCATAGGCGATTCCTCACTTTCTGATGCAGCTGAAATAAATGCGTCCGTCGCGCTCGTCCGCGCGGCGCATTTTCAGCTCGCCA
The DNA here is from genome assembly GCA_002405995.1 of Oscillospiraceae bacterium UBA4632. GTDB lineage: Bacteria > Bacillota > Clostridia > Oscillospirales > Oscillospiraceae > Hominicoprocola. Next base: position 38,989 of record DHMW01000016.1, on the reverse strand, counting down.
TGCGTGCGGACGGCGGTAAAGCCCGCCGCTTTGAGCCACGCGGCCAGCTCGTCCGCTGTGTAGGCGCGCTGATGATGTTCCTCGAAGCTGCGCTCCCATGCGCCGTCTGGCCGGAGGCGGAACAGATCGACCTCATAGTCGAGCATTTTAACGCTTTTGCGGTAGCGCGTGCGCCAGAGGCAGAACACGTCCTCCCGCTCGTCGAGCAGCACCGCGCCGTCGAGCCGTTCCATTTTGGAAACGGCATGCACGTCGAACACCAGCGCGCCGCCGGGCGCGATGGCATCGTAAAGGCGCGCGAACGTGCGCTGTACGTCGCGCGGCTTTGTCAGGTAGTTGATGCTGTCAAGGCAGCAGACCGCCGCATCCACCGGCTCCAGGAGCCGCAGCTGCGGCATCGGCTGGCACAAGAGCAGCGGCGGCGGATCCAGCGCGGCGAGCTTGCGCTGCGCCTGCGCAAGCATTTCCGGCGAAAGATCGACGCCGGTGACGCGGCAGCCGCGGCGGGCGAACAGCTCCGTCATCGTGCCCGTGCCGCAGGCAAGGTCGAGCAGCGTATGCACGGGGCGCTTTGCGCGGCGAAGAAGCCGCTCGACAAAGTCCGCGCGCTTTTCGTACGCCACGTCCTCCGTCAGCTCGTCATAAGACGCGGCCAGGGCCTCGTAGCTCTCCATTGCGCTCCGGCTCCTTACTTGTCCGCGGCGGGCGAGAGCTTCGCCAGCATGTCGATCGCCATGGTATAGCTCTCGAAGCCGTGACCGCGGATCTGCGCAATGCAGGCCGGCGCAGTGACGGACAGGTGGCGGAAGTCCTCGCGCTTCTGGATGTCGGACATGTGGACCTCGACCGCCGGGATGCTGACGGCCTTGAGCGCGTCGTGGATGGCATAGCTGTAGTGCGTGTAGGCGCCGGGGTTGATGACGATGCCGTCAAAGGCGGTGTCCGCCTCCTGGATGGCGTCGATGATCGCGCCCTCATGGTTGGACTGGAAGCACTCCACCGCCACGCCCCGGCTCTGCGCGTGCTGGTAAATGCGGGCGCAGAGGGCGGCGTAGTCCTCTTTCCCGTAGATATCCGGCTCGCGCTTGCCGAGCATATTCATATTCGCTCCGTTGATGACCAGGATCTTCATGCTGCTTCCTCCCGTGCGTTCACTTTTCCTGCGCGGCGTGCGCGCGGTATGCAAGGCTCTTCTGATAGTAAAGCTCGGCGTTGGCGACAAGCGAGGCGCGCTCCTTTTCCGTCAGCTCGCGCACGACCTTCGCCGGCGCGCCGACGATGAGCGAGCCGTCCGGCGCGTTCATCCTGCCTGTGACCAGTGCGCCCGCGCCGATCAGGCAGTCGCTGCCGATGACGGCGCCGTCGAGCACCGTCGCGCCCATGCCGACGATCACACGGTCGCCGATCGTCGCGCCGTGGACGATGGCGCTGTGGCCCACGGACACATCGTCACCGATGGTGACCTTGTTGTGGATGAGGGCAAGGTCCTGGATGTTGCAGCGCTTGCCGATGCGCACGCTCTGCATCTCGCCGCGGCACACGCTGTTGTACCAGAACGCGGTGCCCTCGCCCGCCTCCACGTCGCCGATGACCTGCGCGCCCTCCATGATGAGCACCTTGTCGCTGCTCTCGTGGCGCCTGAAATCCATATTCATAGCTTGTTTCTCCTTTTCCAAAGGGCGGCGCTGTGCGCGCCCGCCTGTTTTTTACAGGGCAAAGCTGCCGTTCACGAATACGGGGATCTCACGCCCGTCCTTCGTCGTGCCGACGATGGAAAGGTCGCTCGTGCCGATCATGAAGTCCACATGCGTGATGGAGCTGTTGAGTCCCTTTTCCCGGAGCTCCTCGCGGCTCATCGCTTCGCCGCCCTCGATGCACTCGGGATACGCCTCGCCGAAGGCGAGGTGGCAGGCGGCATTCTCGTCAAAGAGCGTGTTGTAAAACAGCAGCTTCTGGTTTGAAATAGGGCTGTCATGGGGCACGAGCGCGACCTCGCCGAAGTACGACGCGCCCTCGTCCTCGGCGATGGCGGCCTTCAGGATGTCCTCACCCTTATCCGCGTGCGCCTCGACGATCCTGCCGTCCCTGATGACGAAGCGGAGGCCCTCGATGATGTTGCCGTTGTGGACGAGCGGCATCGCCGCGTAAACGACGCCGTCGATGCCGTCTCTGAGCGGGGCGGTGAAGACCTCCTCGGTCGGCATATTGGCGACGAACGGGAAGCCCGCGCGGCAGGTGTTGCTGCCGCCGGACCAGACGTGCGCTTCGGGAAGCTTGACGTTGAGGCTCGTGCCGAGGGAATTCTGGTAATAGAGCGAGGCGAAGTGCAGCTCGTTGAGCTTTGTGATACGGCTTTTGAGCAGCGCCACATGCTCGCGCCAGCGCGCGACGGCATCGCCCCTGCCGCTGATGCGGACGGAGGTGAAGATCGCGTCCCAGAGCCTGCCCATCGCCTCCTCCCCGGAGCAGCCGGGAAAGACTTTCTTTGCCCAGCTCGGGATGGGAAGGGACGCCACGCACCACGGGCAGGCGTTGGACATCACGGCGTCCACATAGGGGCGGATGGCCGCCTCGCTGCGGCTCGCGCGCGTCAGACGGTCGGGATCAACGCCGCGCAGCGCCTCGGGATCGCGGGCGGAGATGTTGAGGAACGCCGCGCCCGCGCCGGCATAGCCGTTGAGCAGCTCCGCCTGCCAGGCAGGGAAAGCGTCGAACACGGAGCCGTCCGCGCGCAGATAGCGCTCACGCTCGAGCTGATCGTCCGTCCAGCGCATCACGACCTCGCGGCAGCCGGCGTCATAGGCGGCGGAAGCGCACAGGCGCGCAAAATACGCGCATTCGACCGGGCAGCGGATGACGACGGCCTGCCCCTTCTGCACATTGAGCCCTACCTCGACGAGGAGCTTTGCATATTCCTTAAGTTTTTCTTCCATGTGGCCCTCCGGAAAAAAGCCGCGGAGCGGGCGTGCCAGCGCAGCCGCTCCGTGCAGTTTTTTCAGCAAAACGCTGCGGTGAAGGTATCATACCACAGCGGGTACGGGTTGAAAACGTTTTTTTGCATTTTTTCTCAAATTCCAAGCAAAAGCGAGGCAAAGCTGAAGTAGATGATCAGCGATACGGCATCCACGATCGTGGAAATGAACGGCGACGCCATGACCGCGGGGTCAAGCCCGAGCTTTTCTGCCAGGATCGGCAGCGAGCAGCCGACAAACTTGGCAAAGCACACCACAAACAGCAGCGTCAGGCACACCACGAGCGCGACCGTCGGCGTAACGGCGGCATTGCCCAGCAGCAGCCGGTCAACAAGCATCATCTTCACGAAGTTCGCGCCGCCGAGACACGCGCCGCACAGCAGCGCCACGCGCAGCTCCTTCCACACCACGCGCCCGACATCGCGGAACGCCACCTCATCGAGCGAGAGCGCGCGGATGACCGCGACGCTCGCCTGCGTGCCGCTGTTGCCGCCCGTGCCGGTGATCATGGGAATAAAGGCGTTGAGCGCGATGCACGCCGCCAGCGCCGTTTCATAGTGGTTGAGGATCATGCCCGTGAACGTGGCGGAGAGCATCAGCACCAGCAGCCAGGGAATGCGCGCCCTCCACGTTTCCAGCACGCCGGTTTTGAGATAGGGCTTGTCCGAGGGCAGCATGGCCGCCATCTTTTCAAAGTCCTCGGTCGTCTCCTCTTCCATGACGTCGATGGCGTCGTCAACGGTGATGATGCCGACAAGACGGTTTTCCTGATCGACGACCGGAAGGGCGATGAAGTCGTACTTTGAAAAGGTCTGCGCCACATCCTCCTTGTCCTCGAGCGTCGTCACGGAGATGACGTTCGGGTCCATCACGTCCTGCACGGTGTCGTCCTCGTCCGCCAGCAGCAGCGTGCGGATGGACACGATGCCGAGCAGATGACGCTGCTCGTCGGTCACATAGCAGACGTTGATCGTCTCCACGTCTTCGCCCTGGCGGCGGATACGCTTGAACGCGTCAGAAAGCGTCATCGTGCGCTTGAGGTCGAGAAATTCCGTCGTCATCAGCGCGCCTGCGCTGTCGTCGGGGTATTTGAGGATTTCGTTGATGCTCTTGCGCGTTTCGGGGTCCGCATGCTTTAAGATGCGCTTGACGACGCCGGCGGGCATTTCCTCGACGATATCGACCGCATCGTCGAGGTACAGCTCGTCAAGGACCTCCTTGAGCTCTGTGTTTGAAAAGCCGCGGATGAGCATTTCCTGCGCGTCGGGGTCCAGCTCGACAAACACCTCCGCTGCCGGCTCCTTGGGAAGAAGGCGGAACAGCAGCGGGATGCTGTCCTCGTCCAGATCGTCGAAGAGCGAGGCGATGTCCGCCGGCTCCAGATCGCACAAAAGGTGCCGCAGCGCGGCGTATTGCTTTCGCTTGAGAAGCTCCCTGATCCCCTCCAGCAGATCCTCCCGCATAGCTTCGAAATCGACCATGCCGTCCTCCTCCTTTCCGAATGCTGACGCGCATGCCGCGGTGGGGCGCGCATAAAATAAAAAGCCTCCCATACCCTGTGTCCGGCGACACGGCTATGGGAGCAGCATCATGAAAAACCGCGCCAGGCGCAGCCCTTCCCACCGTTCAAGCTTTAGCATCACAAGGCGGTGAAACTGCATTAGA
>DHMW01000016.1:27462-34311 GCA_002405995.1 Oscillospiraceae bacterium UBA4632 | reverse complement strand
GGCACCTTGCTTTCGATGCAACCTGTTCAAACCCTCTCATAGTGTCTCCACTACTCCGCGGCAGCAGTCCGTATCCTTGTGGTAGCCTTACCTACCGGACGACCTGATATGAAATTATCGCCTTTATATTATGCACATTTTTGCCCCGTGTCAACCCCTTCCCATGCAAAAAGCGCTAAAACTTCGCACTGCGGCGCTTTCACTCTTCCCTTTCCCGCGCAGCTGTGCTATACTGCTGTGCTGGGAAGGCAGTTTCCGCAGGCAGACAGGAGGTGAGCGCCGCCCTTGGAACAGTATCTCAAGCGGCACCGCGTGATGAACGGGCTGTATCAGCTGCTGCGCCGCTACTTTGACCACAGCGTTGCCCGGGACAGCGCGGCGCTGACGTATTATCTGCTGTTCGCGCTGTTTCCGCTGCTGATCTTTCTGAGCAACCTCGTGGGTATGATGTCGCTCGACATCAGCCAGTTCCTCGCCTCGCTGCACGCCATCATGCCGCAGGAGGCGCTGGATATCATCGAGCAGTACCTCATCTATGTCAGCCGCGATTCGAGCCGCCAGCTTTTATGGTTCTCGCTCGTCTTTTCCATCTACTTTCCCTACCGCGCGGCGAGCGCGCTGATGGGCTCGGTGCGCAAGGCATACGGCGTGGAGGCGCCCCCGCACTTTCTGCGCTACCAGCTCAAGCTCCTGCTCTATACGCTCTGCCTGATCGTCATCATCATTCTTTCCATCGCGCTCACGGTCGTGGGCGGGCGCGTGCTGAACTTCGTACAGGGCTACATCGCGCTGAGCGACGGGTTCATCCGCCTGTGGTCCAGCCTGCGCTTTGCGGTGCTGGGCGGCATCGTATTCTTCCCCATCGCGCTGATGTACGGGCTTGCGCAGGAATCGCACACGATGAGCCGCATCTGGCCCGGCGCCGCCGCGTCACTTGCGATGTGGCTGGCGCTGTCGTACCTTTTTTCCTATTATGTTGAAAACATCGCGCGCTACTCGGTGATCTACGGCACGCTGGGCGCGGTGATCGTGCTGCTTTTGTGGCTGTACCTTGCCGCCATGATGCTGATCATGGGCGCGGAATTCAACAGCGTTCTGATGGCGCTGCGGGATCAATCTCAGGAGAATCGTTTATGAAGATCATTATTGTCGGGCTCGGCAAGGTGGGCTACGCCATCGCCGAGCAGCTGACGGGCGAAAATCACGACCTCGTCATCGTAGACCAGAGCAGCGCCGCGCTCGACCACGCCGACGCGATGCTCGACGTGATGCGCGTGGAGGGCAACGGCGCGAGCGCAAGCGTTCTGCTGCAGGCGGGCGTGCGCGAGGCGGACCTGCTCATCGCCGTTTCGGAAAACGACGAGGTGAACCTCATCTGCTGCCTGATGGCGAAAAAGCTGGGCGCGAAGCACACCGTCGCCCGCGTGCGCAACCCCGAATATTTCCGCGATGCGCCCATCCTGCGGCGCGAGATCGGGCTTGACATGATCATCAACCCCGAGCACGCCGCCGCACAGGAGATCTCGCGCATCCTGCGCGTGCCGAGCGCCTTCAGCGTGGAGACGTTTGCGCGCGGGCTGGTGGAGATGATCGGCTTCCAGACCGAGCCGGGCGATGCGCTCGTCGGCAGGTCCCTGACCGATTTCAACCGCGAGAACCCCAACAGCGTCCTCCTCTGCGCCGCCAAGCGCGGCGAGGAGGTCATCGTGCCCAACGGCTCGTTCGTCCCGCTCGCGGGCGACCGGGTGTACGTCATCGGCACGCCGGCGGAGACGACGCGCGTGCTGCGCTCGATGGGACGGGCGATGGCGCCGATCCGCCGCGTGAGCATCCTCGGCGGCAGCCGCATCGCACTCTACCTCGCCTGGGCGCTCGCGGATCTCGGCACGCACGTGACGATCGTGGAAAAGGACGAGGCAAAGTGCCTGACGCTGGCCGAAAAGCTGCCCAAGGCGTCCATCATCCAGGGCGATGGCACCGACCACGACCTGCTGGAATCCGAGGGCATTTTCCACTGCGACGCTTTCATCGCCGTGACCGACCGCGACGAGGAGAACCTTCTCATGGCGCTGACAGCCAAGCGCTACGGCGTGAAGAAGGTCGCGCCGAAGATGTCGCGCCTGGGCTATCTCGATATCGTGAACCTGACGGGGCTTGACACGGTGATCTCGCCCAAGGCGATCGTCGCCGGGCAGATCTCCAGCTACGTGCGCGGGCTTGCCAACTCGCAGGGCAGCGCGGTGGAAAGCCTGCACAACATCCTCGGCGGCGCGATCGAGGCGGTGGAGTTCATCGCGGCGCCCGCCACGCATTTCCTGGACCGGCCGCTCAGCGACCTTGCCTTCCGGCAGGGGCTGCTCGTGGCCGCCATCGTACACAACGGCAAGCTGGAGATCCCGAACGGCCATTCGCAGATCCGCGCGGGCGACCGCGTGATCGTGGTGGCGAAAAAGCTCTTTTTGCAGGATCTCAACGATATTCTCGCGCGCTGAGGCGCGCGGCAGCGAGGCGAACCGTATGAACCGAAATCTGATCCTCAGGCTTGTGGGCGTTATTCTCTGCATCGAGGCGCTGTGTATGCTCATTCCGCTGCTGTATACGCTTGTATGCGGCGAGCCTGCCGCCGCTTTTCTCAGGTCCATCGCCGCATGCGGCGGTGCGGGCGGCCTGCTGGCGCTTATCCGCCCGTCCGACCGGCGGCTGCAAACGCGCGACGGCTTTGTCTGCGTGGCGCTGTGCTGGATCGCGCTGAGCCTGTTCGGTGCGCTGCCGTACTTTTTCAGCGGCAGCTGCGGCTATGTGGACGCCCTTTTCGAGACCGTCTCCGGTCTGACGACGACCGGCGCATCCATCTTCTCCTCTCCCGAGGATCTGCCCCGCGGCATCCTGCTCTGGCGCGCGCTGACGCAGTGGATGGGCGGCATGGGCATTCTCGTGCTGATGCTGGCGCTGCTGCCGAAGCTCAGCGAGGGCAGCGTCAACCTGATGAAGGCGGAGTCGCCCGGCCCCATCAGCTCCAAGCTCCGGCCGAAAACCGGCGAGACGGCGCGCATCCTTTACCGCATCTACATCATCCTTACCGCCGCCGAGGCGCTGCTGCTGCGCCTTGCCGGTATGCCGTGGTTCGACGCGGTGACAACGGCGCTGACGACCATCTCCACCGGCGGCTTTTCCGTGCGCAACGCAAGCGTCGCCTTTTACCATTCCTCCCTCATCAACTGGATCCTGATCGTGTTCATGCTGGCCGCGGCGCTCAACTTTACGCTGCTCTACCTTGCCGGGACGCGGCGGCTGCGCGAGGCGCTCAAAAGTGAGGAGCTGCGGGCCTACGCCGCGATCGTCGGCGGAGCGACGCTGCTTATCGCGCTGGATCTGATCGTGAAGACCGGGCGCAGCTTCGCCCCAGCGGTCGAGCACGCGGCGTTTCAGGTGGCGACGCTGATCTCCACCACGGGCTACTTCACAGAGGATTTCGACCTCTGGCCGCACTTCTGCCGCTGCGTGCTGGTGCTGGTCATGTTCTCCGGCGGCTGCGCCGGCTCAACGAGCGGCGGCATCAAGGTCTCGCGCCTCGTGCTGCTGTTCAAGTCGGTCAAGCGCGATATGCGGCGCATCCTGCACTCGCGCGAGGTGCGCCCCATCACGCTGGACGGGCAGCGCGTGGGTGAGGAGACGGTCTGCTCCGTTTCCGTCTTTTTCTTCGCCTACATCGTGCTGCTGCTGCTCGGCGCGCTGATCCTGTCGCTCGACGGGATCGACTTCACCGCCGCCTTCACCGCTTCGCTCACGGCGATCAGCAATGTGGGGCCGGGGCTTGGCGCAGTGGGGCCGACGTGCAACTTCGGCTTCCTCTCCGGCCTCAGCAAGATCACAATGAGCGCGCTGATGCTGCTGGGGCGGCTGGAGATCATGCCGCTGCTCGTGCTGCTGCTGCCGGGCGCGTGGCGCAGAAAATAAATACCGCAAAAGCCGCTCTGCCGCCAGGCAGAGCGGCTTTTCTTTTTTTGCGGAAATTTCTGCCGCTGCCGCATATCGGCGCAAAAGGCGCGCAAACTAAGCGCGGCAAAGCTGCCAACACTTTTTTTGAGGAGGACGAATATCCATGACCGATCATACCAACAACGGCTGCGCCTGCACGCCCAATACCTCCATCCGCTGCGCTGTGACCTCCTGCGCCAACCACTGCAAGGACGCGCAGTACTGCGGCCTGAACGCCATCCAGGTCGGCACCCACGAGGCGAATCCCACCATGGACCAGTGCACCGACTGCCAGAGCTTCAAAAAGCAGTAACAAGGCGGCCGGTCTGCGCCTGCGGGCGCAGACCTACTTAAAAGAGGAGGGCTTATGCAGAAGGCAGGGAAGTGCCGCGTGGCGGGCGCGCTCGCAGGCACGGTGAACGGATTGTTCGGCGGAGGCGGGGGCGTCCCACTCGTCGTGCTGCTGCGCTCGTGGGCGGGGCTTCCCGACAAGACGGCGTTCGCCACGTGTGTGGCGGTCATCCTGCCGGTGTGCCTTGCCTCCGCGGCGGTATACGCCCTGCGCGGCGCGCTGCCCATCCGCGAGGCGCTGCCGTATCTCGCCGGCGGGCTCGCGGGCGGCTTCCTCGGCGGAAGGCTGTTCAAAAACGTGCCGAACGTGTGGCTCAGGCGCGTGTTCGCGCTGTTCCTGCTCTACGGCGCGGCGAGGTATCTGCTGTGACGGGCTGGCTGCTGCCCGCGCTGTGCGGGCTTTTTGCGGGCATTCTCTCTGCGTGGGGCGTCGGCGGCGGGACGCTGCTGCTTTTGTGCATGACGCTTTTTTTGGGCGTGGAGCAGCGCACGGCGCAGGCGATCAATCTGCTCTATTTCCTGCCTACGGCAGGCGCGTCGCTTTTCGCGCACCGGAAAAACGGCTATCTTGACCGCACGGCGCTGCGCGCCGCCGCGCCGCTCGGCACGCTCTGCGCACTTGCCGCTGCATTTTTCGCAACGGCGCTGGACAGCGCGGCGCTGCGCAAGCCCTTTGGGCTGTTTCTGCTGTATGCGGGGCTGTCGATCCTCCTTGAAAAGAAGGATAAGGGCAAAAAAGAAACGCCGTGAGCGTCCTCACGGCGTTTTTCCGTATTCAGAATATTCAGATGCGCAGCGCCGTCTCCAGCGCGATATAGAGCTTGCCGAGGCCGTGATTGGCATCCCGAAGATCCGCAACGTCATAGCCGCTCTCCTCCAGCACGTCTCCCGCCTCGAGAAAATTATAGAGCGCCAGGCCGTAAAAGCTGCACACCGCCTGCACGCCGGCAAGCTCCATCTCCACGGCAAGGCAGCCCTCGCCACGGCGGCTCTCCGTCGGGATGATGAACTTGCCCTTCGTTGCCTCCCGATCAAGGCTCCCGCAGGAGCCGAACATCACGAACTTCGACGCGCCGACGATCACGCGCGCATCCTCCTTTCCACCCGCTTATCGCAGCGCCTTGAGCGCGTCTCTTGCCGCCATCTGTTCGGCCTCCTTCTTGCTGCGGCCGGCGCCCCTGCCCACGACGCTTCCATTGAGCAGGACCTCGAAAAAGAAGGTCTTGTCATGGTCGGGACCGCTCTCGCCGGTCAGACGGTAGGCAAGCTGCTGGTTCGGCGTGCGCTGCACCAGCTCCTGCAGAAGCGTTTTGTAGTCGCGGCGCTTTTCCTCTGCAGCGTCCTCGCGCTCGGTATCGAGCAGCACGCGGTGGATCAGCGCGCTCGCCGCGCCGATGCCGCCGTCAAGGTAGACTGCTGCAAACACCGCCTCGGTCGCGTCCGCCAGAATGGACGGGCGCGTGCGCCCGCCGCAGCTCTCCTCGCCGTTGCCGAGCTTCAGGTACCTGCCAAGCTCCAGCCGCTGGGCGACCTCGTGCAGGCTGTCCTCGCACACGAGCAGCGCGCGGATGCGCGTCAGCTCGCCCTCGGGCGCGTTGGGGTGCTTGGCAAAGAGAAACTCTGCCGTGACGAAGCCCAGCACACTGTCGCCCAGGAATTCGAGCCGCTCGTTGCTGAAAACATTCGCGCCGCGGTGCTCGTTGGCATAGGAGCTGTGGCGCAGCGCCTCGGCGAGCAGCGCGGGATTTTTGAATCGGTATTGCAGCTTTTCTTCCAACGCCTGCATAACGCTTTCCTCCTGATAAAAGGACGCCCCGCACACGGCGGGGCGGGCTTTTCGTGTTTAACCGAGCTTCGCGCTCAAATAGCGCACACAATCGCCGACGGTCTTGAGACCGGCCAGCTCCTCTTCGGGGATCTCATCGACCTCGAATTCCTCCTCCATCGCCATGACGAGCTCGACAAGATCGACGGAATCGGCGCCAAGATCCTCGTCGAATGAGCTGTCCATCGTGACCTCCTCGGGGTCAACGGCAAACTGCTCTGCGATCAGATCCTGCATGGTCTTAAAAATTTCTTCCTGGCTCATACGTCCTTGCTCCTTACAAAGGATTTTGGTTCCTACAAATGATACGGCAAAGGCTCTGCCGTGTCAATACCCTTTTTGCCGCTTTTGCGTATCGGCGGCGCTACGCTTCCTTTCCGATGCGCATCTTGTCGATATTCTGCGTGATATCGCCGATGATGCCGCTTTGCGCGACCTCCATCGCCTGACGCACCGCGTTGCAGAAGCCCAGCTCGCTCGCACTGCCGTGCGCCTTGATCACGGGCTTTGAGATGCCGAGCAGCGCCGTGCCGCCGACCTCGTTCGCGTCGAGCATCTTCTTGAAATCGCCGAGCTGCCCCTTGAGCAGCAGCGCCGCCAGCTTCGTGCCCGCGCTGTGCGTCAGCATCTCCCTGAGCTTGATGGAAAGGAGCTTGCCCGTGCCCTCGACGGTCTTGAGCATGATGTTGCCGCTG
>DHMW01000016.1:17183-27417 GCA_002405995.1 Oscillospiraceae bacterium UBA4632 | reverse complement strand
CCGTCGGCGACGATGACGTCGCATTCGCCGAGCATCGCTTCCTTTGCCTCGATGTTGCCGATGAAATTGAGGTGTCCTGCCTCGCCGGTCTCCTTGAGCTTCCGATAGGCTTCGCGGCGCAGCTCGTCGCCCTTGCTCTCCTCCGCGCCGATGTTCAGAAGGGCGACGCGCGGGTTTTCGATGCCGAGCACCTTGTGCGCATAGTAGCTGCCGAGATAGGCGAATTGCAGCAGATACTCCACGGTGCATTCGGCGTTTGCGCCGCAGTCGATGAGCACCGCCTTGCCCTTCGCCGTGGGGATGGTAGGCGCGAGCGCCGCGCGGCGAAGGCCGCGGATGCGCTTGACGAGAAGCGTCGCGCCCGCAAGCAGCGCGCCCGTGCTGCCCGCGCAGACAAAGCCGTCCGCCCTGCCGTCGCGCAGCAGGGTGAGCCCCACGGTGAGGGAGGAATCCTTCTTCTGCTTGAAGGCGGTGGCGGGATCGTCGCAGATCTCAACGACCTCGGACGCGTCCGCGATCTCCACGCCCGCGGGCAGCGCCTTGCAGCCGCACTGCTGCGCTGCCTTCAGGATATCCGCCCTCCGGCCGGCGAGGATGATGTCCGCGCCGTATTTCTCGTGCGCCATCAGCGCGCCTTTCACGGGGGCCAGGGGGGCGAAGTCGCCGCCCATCGCGTCAACAATGATCTTCATGCGTTCGCTCCTTTCACGTCGCTCAATGCTTCCTCGCGCAGCGCGCCGATGTGCGCAAGCGCACGCTCAGCCAGAAGCGCGTTCTTTGCCCGCTTGCCGCCCTTGACACGATGGCCCAGCGGCGGCATAATGCCGAAATTCACATTCATCGGCTGAAAGTCCGAAACGGTGGTGTCGCTGATGTAGAGTCCCAGCGCGCCGATGGCCGTCTCGCGCGGGAGGTCGAGCGGCGCCCGGCCCTCGAGCCTTCTTGCAAGCTCCACACCGGCAAGGAAGCCGGAGGCGGCGGACTCGATGTAGCCCTCCACGCCGGTCATCTGACCGGCGAAGGCAATGCGCTCATCGGATATCAGGCGGTAATAGCGGTCCAGCAGCCCCGGCGAGCGGAGGTAGGTGTTGCGGTGCATCACGCCGTAGCGCACAAAGTCCGCGTTCTTCAGCGCGGGGATCATCGAAAACACACGCTTCTGCTCGGGAAAGCGCAGATGCGTCTGGAAGCCGACAAGGTTATAAACGCTGCCCTGCGCATTGTCGCGCCGAAGCTGCACGACGGCATAGGGCTCTTTTCCGGTCCTTGGGTCGCGCAGGCCGCGCGGCTTGAGCGGACCGTAGCAGAGCGTGTCGTGCCCGCGGCGCGCCATGACCTCGACAGGCATGCAGCCCTCAAAGACGCGCTTATCCTCAAAGCCGTGCACCGGCGCTTCCTCGGCGGTCGTGAGCGCCTGCCAGAACTCGTCGTACTCCTGCTCCGTCATCGGGCAGTTGATGTAGTCCGCCGTGCCCTTGTCGTATCGCGAGGCAAAAAACGCCGAATCCATATCGATGCTCTCAAACGTCACGAGCGGGGCGGCGGCGTCGAAAAAGTTCAGCGTGCGCCCGCCGCCGATCCTCCCGGCGATGGCGGCGGCAAGCGCGTCGCTCGTCAGCGGGCCCGAGGCGATCACGACATTCCCCTCGGGGATGGCCGTCACCTCGCCGGAAACGACCGTGATGCCGGGGTGCGAGCGGATCCTCTCCGTCACGAGCCTTGAAAAGCCGCAGCGGTCCACTGCCAGCGCGCCGCCCGCCTCCACGCGCGTCGCGTCCGCGCACGCCATGATGAGCGAACCAAGCCGACGCAGCTCCTCCTTGAGAAGCCCGACCGCGTTTTCAAGCTGGTCGGAGCGCAGGGAGTTGGAGCAGCACAGCTCGGCAAAATCCGCCGTGTGGTGTGCGGGGGTGGTCTTTTCGGGCTTCATTTCATACAGCGTTACGGCGATGCCGCGCTGCGCGAGCTGCCAGGCAGCCTCGCAGCCGGCAAGACCGGCGCCGATCACAGTTACTTGCATCAGTCCTCTTCTTTCTTCGCGGCCTTCTTGGCCGTGGACTTGGCGGTCGTCTTCTTCACGGCCGCCTTTTTCGTGGTCGCAGTCTTTTTCACCGCGGTCTCCGCCGCCTCGGCGGTCGCGGCAGTCTCCGTGCCCTCTTCCGCGGTCTCATCAGTCTTCTTTTTCACGTAGCCGCGCCGGTCCTCGGGCACAAAGCGCGAACACGCGGGATTGATGCAGTACGGACGCTTGAAGCCCTTGCCCGCTTTTTTGAACATCGTCTGCCCGCACGCGGGGCAGTCGTCCTTCGTGGGCACATCCCAGGTCATAAAGTCGCACTTCTTCTCGGGACCGCTGCCGGCGGAAAACTCGCAGGCGTAATATGTGTACTGCTTGTTCGTCTTTTTGCTCACGCCGGTGCGCTTCATCAGCCGCCCACCGCACTTGGGGCAGCGGCCGGGCATGACGACGACGAGGGGCTTTGTGAACGTGCACTCGGGGTAGCCCGGGCAGGCGAGAAAGCGGCCGAAGCGCCCGCTCTTGACGACGAGATTCCGCCCGCAGACGTCGCACTTCTCCTCGCTCACCTCGTCGGGCACCTTGAGGCGCACGCCCTCGAGCGCCTCCTCGGCGTTTTTAAGGTCCCGCTCAAAATCGCCGTAAAAGCCGCGGATGACATCCTTCCACGCGGTCTTGCCCTCCTCGACGGTATCGAGCTTTTCCTCCATGCGGGCGGTGAATTTCATATCCACGATGTCGGGGAAGCGCTCCTCCATAAGCCCCGTCACCACCTCGCCGAGCGGCGTGGGACGCAGGTACTTGCCGTCCTTGACGACATACTCGCGGTCCAAGATCGTCGAGACCGTCGGCGCGTAGGTCGAGGGGCGGCCGATGCCGTTCTGCTCCATGGCGCGGATGAGCGTCGCGTCCGTGTAGCGAAGTGGCGGCTGGGTAAAGTGCTGGGCGGGGGTGAAGCGCTTGAGCGTCAGGCTCTGCCCCTCGGTCAGCGGCGGAAGGGAATCCTCCTGCTCCTCCTTGTCGTCATCGCGGGATTCCTCGTAAACGGCGGTATAGCCGGAGAATTTCAGGTTGCTGGCGCTGGCGTGGAATTCGTGCCCGCCCGCCATGATCTGAACGCTGATGCTGTCGTACACGGCGTTCGCCATCTGGGAGGCGAGGAAACGGCTCCAGATCAGGCGGTAGAGGCGGTACTGCTCGCCCGTGAGGTCGCCCTTGACGCGCTCGGGCGTCAGCTCGACGTTCGAGGGGCGGATCGCCTCGTGCGCGTCCTGCGCGCCCGCCTTCGCCTTATAGCGGCGGGCGGTCTTGGGATAGTAGCTCTGTCCGTAGCGGCCTAAAATAAACGTCTTCGCCGCGGCGATGGCCTCTTCGGAGATACGCAGCGAGTCGGTACGCATATAGGTGATGAGACCTACCGTGCCCTCGCCCGTGATGTCCACGCCCTCGTAGAGCTGCTGGGCGATCGCCATGGCGCGGCGCGGCGTCATGTTGAGCTTGCGCGATGCCTCCTGCTGTAAGGTGGAGGTCGTAAACGGCAGCGAGGGAGAGCGCTGCTTGTCCGCGCGCTTGATGTTCGTCACGGTAAAGGGCGTGCCGCCGATCTCGGCGATGATGCCGTCCACCTGCTCGCCCGAGACCGGTTCGACCTTTTTGCCGTCTTTTCCGTAATAGTGCGCTTCAAAGGTCCTGTGCGATGCTTCGTCGGTGAGGTCAGCGTCGAGCGACCAGTATTCCTGCGGGACAAAGGCGGTGATCTCCTTCTCGCGGTCATCGACCATGCGCACGGCGACGGACTGCACGCGGCCGGCGGAAAGACCGCGGCGGACCTTCTTCCACAAAAGCGGGCTGAGCTCGTAGCCCACAATGCGGTCGAGCACGCGGCGCGCCTGCTGCGCATCGACCAGATCCTGATCGATGGCGCGGGGGCGCTGAATACTCTCGGTCACGACTTTTTTCGTGATCTCGTTGAAGGTGACGCGCCTGGCCCGGGCATCGTCAAGGTCAAGGAGCGCCTTGAGATGCCAGGAGATCGCCTCGCCCTCGCGGTCGGGGTCCGTTGCAAGATAGACGGTGTCGCTGCCCTTGGCGGCCTTTTTCAGCTCGCCGATCAGCTCCTCCTTGCCGCGGATGGGCTGGTAGACCGGTTCAAAATCGTGCTCGACATCCACGCCGAGCTTGCTTTTGGGCAGGTCGCGCAGGTGGCCCATGCTGGCTCTGACCTCATAGTCCTTACCCAGGTATTTTCCGATGGTTTTCGCCTTCGCCGGAGACTCGACGATCACCAGATGCTTTTTTGCCATTCGTGTCATTCCTCCAATAGTGTGACTGTTAAAGAGAAGTGCTTGCCGCCGCCCTGAGCGACGAAGCCGTCCAGCTCCATCATCGTCAGAGCAGAGAGCACGCGGCGTGTGGGGATGGCGGTCTTTTCGATGATATCATCCACTTGAAGCGCGCCGTCCTTGAGCGCGCGCAGGATCGCGAGCTGATCGTCCGTGAGGCCTGCGTCGTTTTTTGCAAGGTCGAGCTGCGGCAGCGCGGGCGCCTCCTCCGCCGCGGCCTGTCTGGCGCGGGCAAGCTCCTCGCGCGCCTGATAGCCAAGCGTGCGCGGCAGCTCGACACGCTCGCCGAGGAGCTTGTGCGGATACATCCCCTCGTATTCACGCAGGACGTCCCAGCTTTCGGTGACGAGCGCGGCTGCGCCGTCCGCGATCAGGCGGTTGCAGCCGCGGCTCATGGGCGCGTCGATAGGACCGGGGACGGCAAAAACGTCGCGGCCCTGCTCGAGCGCGGTGTTGGCCGTAATGAGCGCACCGCTCTTTTCCGGCGCCTCGACTACGACGGCAGCCAAGCTCAGCCCGCTGATGATGCGGTTGCGCACGGGGAAATGCCACGCCTCTGCCGCTGCCCCGGGCGGATATTCGCTCACGAGCGCACCGGAGGCGGCGATATCGCGGTAAAGCCATTCATTCTCCGCGGGATAGACCACGTCGATCCCGCTGCCGAGCACGGCGATGGTCCTGCCGCCGGCGCGCAGCGCGCCGCGGTGGGATGCGGAATCGATGCCGGCGGCCGCGCCCGAAACGACGAGCGCGCCCTGCCTGCTCAGCCCGTAGGCGAGCTTCTCCGCCGCCTCAAGCCCGTAGGGCGTCGCCCTGCGCGTGCCGACCATAGCAACGGCGGCCTCCTCGTCGATAACGGGGAGCTGCCCCTTGATATAAAGCAGGCACGGCGGCTCAAAGATGTTGCGCAGGCGCACGGGATAGTCCGCGTCCTGCATCGTGAGGAGCCTCAGCCCCAGGCGCGAGCACGCGCCGAGGATGCGGTCGGCACCCTCGAGCGACTTTTCCTCCAGCAGCGCGAGCTGGCGCGGCTCGATCCCCTCGACAAGGCGGTATTCGCCCTCGTCAGCGTAATAGATGTTCTCCGGCGTGCCGAAGTGATCGAGCAGAAGGAGCCTCGAGCGGTTCGTCAGCCCCTTGCACTCCGAGAGCCACACCCAGTATTTCAGCCCTGCCATGCGGGAACACCTCCTATCAGTAGTCTCAGCGGTACATCTCCCATAGAACGACCGCCGCCGCGATGGCCGCATTGAGCGACTCGCAGCGCGCCTCCATGGGGATCTTCAGCGTTTTTGTGCAATTGTCGAGCAGCTGCTGCGAAAGCCCGCGTCCCTCGCTGCCGATGGCGACCGCGGCGCGCGTCAGATCCGCGCCGGCAAGCGGCACGGTATCCTCGCGCAGCGCCGTCCCGTAGAGCGGGATGCCGCTCCTTGCAAGCAGCGCCAGCAGCTCCTCCGGCGCGGCGGCGTACACGGCGCGGCGGAAGATCGCGCCCATCGTGGCGCGAGCCGTCTTGGGGCCGTAGGGGTCGGCGCAGGCGTTGAGCAGGAACACGCCGTCGCAGGCGAAGGCGTCTGCCGTGCGCAGGATCGTGCCGACATTGCCGGGATCCTGCACGCCGTCCAGCACAAGATAGTGCCTGCCGGAAAGCGCTTGGGGCAGCGCCGTCTCCGGTAGGGCGACAGTGAACAGCGCGCCCTGCGGCGTCTCCATGGGGCTCACCGAGCGCATCAGGTCCCCGCTCACGCGCACGGCGCGCACGGTATCGGGAAGCGCCGGAATGTCCACCCCGTCGGAGAACACCGCCGTCTGGACCGGCGCGCCCCATTTGAGCGCCTCGTCCAGAAGCTTCGTCCCGTCGCAGAGGTACTCGCCGCTTTTTCTGCGGTAGGACCGGGAGGCGGCCAGCTTGCGCAGGTGGGTCATCAGCGGGTTCTGGCGGCTGGTGATCGTCTCGATGTGCATGGCCGTTCCCCCTTTCTTATTATATAGGTGTACACAATATATTATCAAATTACGCTGTTTGTCAAGTGCAAGCGCGGAAAGACCTTGCGCAAATCCTGCGCCGTCCCCTTTACAGCGGGCGGTTCAATGTGATAAACTGTCCGCAGTTGGCACTCAACTTCAAGAAGGAGGACCTTTTTCATGGAATCTGCCAAGTCGCGCTTTCTGCGCTATGTGACTTACTATACGACATCGGACGACTTTACCGGCACCTCGCCCTCGACCGAGCGGCAGAAGGTGCTCGGCGGCGTGCTGCTGGAGGAGCTGAAGGCGCTGGGGCTTTCCGGCGCGCATATGGACGGCTGCGGCAACGTGATCGCAACGCTCCCCGCGAGCGAGGGCGTGAGAGCGCCTGTGCTTGCGCTCATCGCACACATGGACACTGCGCCGGACGCCCCGGGCGAGAACGTCAGCCCCCGCATCGTGCGCTATGAGGGCGGCGAGCTGAAGCTCAACGGCGAGGTATCCCTCACGGAGGCGCTGTGCCCCGGCCTTGAGAGCCACGCGGGCGAGGAGCTCATCGTCACCGACGGCACGACGCTGCTCGGCGCGGACGATAAGGCGGGCATCGCCGAGATCATGGCGGCGCTGGAAACGGTGCTCGGGAAGAATATCCGGCACGGCGAGGTGCGCGTGATCTTCACGACCGACGAGGAGATCGGCAACGGCGTAGACGGGCTTTCCGTGCCGGAGCTTGGGTGCGATTACGGCTACACTGTGGACGGCGGCCCCCTCGGCGAGATCGAATACGAGAACTTCAACGCCGCGTCCGCCGTGCTGACGGTGCACGGCGTGGGCGTGCACCCCGGCAGCGCCAAGGGCGTGATGGTCAACGCCGCGACCGTGGCAATGGAATTTCACGCGATGCTGCCCGCCGGCGAGGTGCCCGAGAAGACCGAGGGCTACGAGGGATTTTTCCATCTGACCGATATGTCCGGCAGCATGACCGAGGCGACGCTCCGCTACATCATCCGCGACCACGACCGCGAGCGCTTTGAGGAGAAAAAGGCGCTGTTCGCCGACTGCGCCGCGCGCATCAACGGAATTTACGGCGACGGCACGGCGGAGGCGCAGATCAGCGACAGCTACTACAACATGAAGGAAAAGATCCTGCCGCACTTCCACCTCATCGAGCGCGCAGAGAGCGCCTTCCGCGCAAACGGCGTCACGCCGCAGTGCGTGCCCATCCGCGGCGGCACGGACGGCGCGCGCCTGTCCTGGGACGGGCTGCCCTGTCCCAATCTCTCCACCGGCGGCTATAACTACCACGGCGTGCGCGAGTGGATCCCGGCGGAGAGCCTGGGCACGATGGCAAGCGTGCTCGTCACGCTGATCGGGGGCTTTGCGGAATGACCTGTCCGGAACAGAATAACAGAAAGAAGGAGTGTTTTTTGATGGTTCCTGCTGAAAGGCTTGCACTTTTGCGCAAGGAGATGGAAAAGCGCCATATCGACGCTTACGTGGTCGTGACCGACGACTTCCACGCCTCGGAATATGTGGGCGCGCATTTCAAATCGCGCGAATTTCTCTCCGGCTTCACCGGCTCCGCCGGCACGCTCGTCGTGCTGCCGGACGCCGCCGCGCTGTGGACGGACGGGCGCTACTTTTTGCAGGCGGCGCAGCAGTTAGACGGCAGCGGCATCGAGCTGATGCGCATGGGCCAGCCCGGCGTGCCGGAGATCCCCGCATTCCTGCGCGATAATGTTCCCGAAAACGGCCGGATCGGCTTTGACTCGCGCACGGTCAGCAACGACTTCGCCCGCCGCATCGGCGAAAAGACGCGCGAAAAGCATATCCGCTTTGCAGGCGGCGAGGACCTTGTGGACCTTGTGTGGGCGGACCGCCCTGCGCTCTCGTGCGAAAGGCTGTGGGAGCTGGGCGCGGAATACGCGGGCCTGACGCGCGCGGAAAAGCTCAAAATGGCGCGCGAGAAGATGGAGGAGCTGGGCGCGGACGTGTTCGTCATCCCCGCGCTCGACGAGATCGCGTGGCTGCTGAACCTGCGCGGAAACGACGTGCTCTACACGCCGGTATTTCTCTCCTATCTGCTGCTCACGCGCGAGGGCGCGACGCTGTGTGTGCAGGAAAGCGCCGTGAGCGCGGAGATCGAAACGGAGCTGAAGGCCGCGGGCGTGGAGCTCGCGCCCTATGACGATATCTACCGCCTTGTCGCGGCGCTGCCCCGGGGCACGCGTGTGCTGCTGGACGGCGAGCGCGCCAACTACCGCATCACGCAGAGCGTGCCGGAGGGGGCGGAGACGGTGGATCGCACCAGCCCCATCCAGCTGATGAAGGCAATGAAAACGCCCGCCGAGCAGGAGAACGAGCGCCTCGCCCACATCAAGGACGGCGTGGCGGTGACACGCTTCCTCTGCTGGCTCAAGCACACGGTCGGAAGCGAGCCGATCACTGAGCTGAGCGCGGCGAAAAAGCTCGAATCCCTTCGCGCCGAGGGCAAGCACTACCTCGAGCAGAGCTTCGACCCCATCCTTGCCTACGGCGCGCACGGCGCGATCGTCCACTATGAGCCGACGGAGGAGACGGATATTCCGCTCGAGCCGCGCGGGCTGTGTCTTGCCGACACGGGCGCACAGTATCTGGAGGGAACGACCGACATCACGCGCACCGTCGCGCTCGGCCCGCTGACGGACGAGGAAAGGCGCATTTACACGCTCGTGCTGCGCGGACACCTTCAGCTCGGCGCGGCAAGGTTCCTGCACGGCTGCACAGGGGAAAATCTTGATATGCTCGCCCGCGCGCCGCTGTGGGAAAATGGCCTCGACTATAATCACGGCACGGGACATGGCGTGGGCTTTGTGCTCGGCGTACACGAGGGGCCCGAGCGCGTGCACTGGGACGTGAACCGCCAGAAGCGCCACTGCGTCATCGAGGAGGGCATGATCTTCTCCAACGAGCCCGGCATCTACCTTGCGGGCAAATTCGGCGTGCGCATTGAAAACCTCGTCGTCGTGCGCGCGGCGGAGGAAAACGAATACGGGCGCTTCCTTGCGCTCGAGCCGCTGACGCTCGTGCCCTATGACCGCGACGCGATCGACCCGGCGCTGCTCTCGCCGCGCGATGTGGAGCTGCTGAACGCATACCACGCCAGGGTCTATGCGGCGCTCTCGCCGTATCTGAGCGGCAGCGAGCTTGCGTGGCTCAAGGAGGCCACAGCGCCGGTGCAGCTCGGCTGAACAGGAAAAGGACAGCGCCGGCGGCGCAGAAAAAGAGCTTTCTCGGCCGAGAAAGCTCTTTTTTCGTTCTTCCTTTTCAGCAACGCCCTGCGCCTGCCGGAATCTAGGGGCCGGCCGTCGGCAGCCGTCCCTCGCAGCTTCCGCGGCGGACGGTGGGGGGGCGGCATACCGCTTCAGACAGATGAAGCGGGATAGTGGGCGGCACGCTCCCGCCGCGCGGCGCTTCCGGCCGGAGCGCGCCGCGCGGCGGAGACAAAAGGGCAGGGGAGAAGCCGCCCTTGCGCTCATTTTGCGCAGTTTGGCGTGAAAAATACACGGTTGCTTTTTTGAAGCTATTGATATAAAATGCCAGTAGCTGTATACATTGCCGCGCGGGCAATGCGGCGGACCGCCTGGGCAGGGCGGTCTGACATTTTGCGGAGAGGGGAGAGCGGTCCTATGCGTATCTGGCTGCATCTGAGGACGATCACACAGCACCGCCGCCTGGTACGCCGCTACTGCTTCCGCCTGGGCTTGTACCGGCAGGGACTGGCGCACGATCTGAGCAAGTACAGTCCGCAGGAATTTTTCCGCGGCGTGAAATACTATCAGGGCTACCGCAGCCCGAACGACGCTGAGCGGCGCGAAAACGGCGTGAGCCTTGCCTGGCTCCACCACAAGGGCCGCAACCGCCACCA
>DHMW01000016.1:13432-17078 GCA_002405995.1 Oscillospiraceae bacterium UBA4632 | reverse complement strand
AAGTACGTGGCGGAGATGTTCTGCGACCGCATCGCTGCCTGCAAGGTCTACCAGGGAGATCAATACACCGACGCTTCCCCCTACGACTATTTTGCGCGCTCGCTGGATCATATCCTCATCCATCCGGAAACGGCGGAGCTGATCGGCAGGATGCTGCTCGTGCTCAAGGACGAGGGCGAGGAGGCGGCCTTCGCCTACGTGCGCGGGCTGCTGGCGGAGGAGCATGAATGATTTTTATGCCAGGCAGAAAGAATTGACGCCTTCCGGCTTGCAATTCCTGAAGCGAAAGAGTAAAATATTTATAATTTTTTGACAGAGGACGGACAACAACCAATGAGTCATCCCTATAAGACGCGCGAAGGCGGCGCCACCGTGACGGTGTTTGTGCCCTATGACTGCCGCAACCATTGCCCCTTCTGCGTGAACAAACAGGAATATGCCCATGCTGAGGGCTTCAGCGTGGAGAAGATCCTCGAGAGCATCGCCGTGATGGACGGCATCACGCCGCGCTGCGATTTTGTTTTTACCGGCGGCGAGCCGTTTGCCAACTTAAAAGCGCTCCAGCGCATGCTCGACGCCATTCCCACGACGCATAAGGTCTATATCAACACGACTTTCCCCGTGCAGCCCGGGTGCAGCGCGGAGGAGATGATTGAATTCACCGAGCGCAATAAGGATAAGATCACCTGTATCAACATTTCGCGCCACCTGACGAAGTATGTCGAGGAGTCGCCCGACGAGGTCGTGGCCCGCATCGCAGTGCCCAAGCGTGTGAACTGCGTGCTTTACAAGGACTATCCCGCCGGAGAGCTGGAGGATTACGCCGAGCGCTGGCGCAAATACGGCATCCCCGTGCAGTTCCGCTACGACTATACCGAGACGACGCCGGAAAACCTCTACGAGGAGAAGGGCGATAAGATCCTTGCCGACCTCAAGGCGCACTTCACCTATAAGGGGCTGGACGGCTGCCGGATGCGCAACGGCTACCACTTTGATTACAAGGGGCTGCACCTGACATATCATAAGACCCTGCCGTATTCCACCATCGAGGAAACGGATGAAAACGGCGTGACCTATGATATCCTCTATGATATCCTGATCAAGCAGACCGGCGAGATCCACTCTGACTGGACGGGCGTGAAGCTTGACGTGGACAAGTACCGTCAGACCGTCTATGAGCCCTACGACCTGCGCGTGCTGGAGGGGACGATCGACTTCTAAACGCAAAAAGCGAATACAAACAGTTATATTTCGACACGATATTACAAAAGCGACGGCTTTTCAGCCGTCGCTTTTCGATTTGCTTTACTGCAAGACCTTCTTGTTGCCGTGCGCCGCCTTCATGCGCAGCTCCTTGTTGAGGATCGTCTTGCGGATGCGGAGATTCTTGGGCGTGACCTCGAGCAGCTCGTCGTCGGCAAGAAATTCCAGGCACTGCTCCAGGCTCATCTGCTTGGGCGGGACGAGACGCAGCGCGTCGTCCGAGCCGGAGGCGCGCATGTTCGTGAGCTGCTTCTTCTTGCAGACGTTGACCGTGATGTCCTCCTGCTTGGGGGACTGGCCGACGACCATGCCCTCGTACACATCGACGCCCGCGCCGATGAACAGTACGCCGCGCTCCTGCGCGTTGAACAGACCGTAGGTAATGGAGGTGCCGGTCTCGGACGCGACGAGAGAGCCGGTATTGCGGCGGGCGAGCTCGCCCTTGTAGGGCGCGTAGGAATCAAACACGCTCGCCATGATGCCCTCGCCCTTGGTGTCGGTCAAAAATTCGTTGCGGTAGCCGAACAGTCCGCGCGCAGGGATCAGGAACTCGAGCTTCATGCGGCTGCCGATGGGCGTCATCTCGGCAAGGTCGCCCTTGCGGGCGCCGAGCTTTTCGATGACCGCGCCGACATACTCCTGCGGCACGTCGCACACAAGACGCTCAATAGGCTCGCACTTTTTGCCGTCGGTCACCTGATACAGGACGCGCGGGGGAGAGACCTGGAACTCGTAGCCCTCGCGGCGCATGGTTTCGATGAGGATGGACAGCGACATTTCGCCGCGGCCCGCAACGTTGAAGGCGTCCATCGAGCCCTCGAGCTCGGTGACGCGGAGGGAAACGTCCTTGAGCGTTTCGCGGAAGAGGCGGTCGCGCAGCTGGCGGGAGGTGACGAACTTACCCTCGCGCCCGGCGTAGGGTGAATCGTTGATGGAAAACGTCATCTCCATCGTGGGCGCGCTGATCTTGACGAACGGAAGCGGCTCGACGCAGTCGGGCGCACAGATGGTATCGCCGATGGTGATATCGCCGATACCGGACAGGCAGATGATGTTGCCCGCGGTAGACTCGGCAACGGGGTTCTTGGCAAGTCCTTCAAACTCGTACATGGAGACAGCCTTGGCCTTTTTGGGCGCGGCGTCGGGATTGTGGTAGTTGCAAACGGCGATCTCCTGATTCTGCCGGAGCGTGCCGCGCTCGATGCGGCCAATGGCCATGCGGCCGACATACTCGTTATAGTCGATGGCGGAGACGAGCATCTGGAACGGCGCGTCCACGTCCGCCTCCGGCGCGGGGATATACTCGAGAATGGTATCGAACAGGGGCTTGAGATCCGTCCCCGGCACATCAGGCGAGTAGGATGCCGTGCCGTTGCGCCCCGAGCAGAACAGCATCGGGGAGTCGAGCTGCTCGGGCGTGGCATCGAGATCCATCAAAAGCTCGAGCACCTCGTCCACGACCTCGTGGATGCGCTGGTCGGGGCGGTCGATCTTGTTGACGACGACGATCACGCGGTGCCCCAGCTCCAGCGCGCGGGAGAGGACGAAGCGCGTCTGCGGCATGGGACCCTCGGCGGCATCGACAAGGAGGATGACGCCGTTGACCATCTTCAGGATACGCTCTACCTCGCCGCCGAAGTCGGCGTGGCCCGGGGTATCGACGATGTTGATCTTGGTGTCGCCGTAGCGGATGGCGGTGTTCTTGGCAAGGATGGTGATGCCGCGCTCGCGCTCGAGATCGTTCGAGTCCATCACGCGGTCCACGACCTCCTGATTTTCGCGGTACACGCCGCCCTGCTTGAGCATTTCGTCAACGAGGGTGGTCTTGCCGTGGTCAACGTGGGCGATGATGGCGACGTTGCGAAGCTTGTTGTTCTGCATAGTATATCTCTCCTTCCTGCCGCGGGGCAGGGATCTCTCCGGTTTGAAAAAGCACAGATTTTGAACTGTAATAGTATATTCTGCTCTCGCGCCGTTTGCAAGGTTTTTTCAAAGTTTTTTTGCCTGTTTTGCGGAAAAAGTGCAAAAGGCGGCGGCTGCGCTGCGGAGACATCCCAGTTCACAAAAAACAAAGCCCTCTGCTTTCGCAGAGAGCTTTGCAAAGTTCCAAAGGGACCGATCAGCGCTTGGAGAACTGAGGCGCACGACGGGCGGCTTTGAGTCCGTACTTCTTGCGCTCCTTCATGCGCGGGTCGCGCGTGAGGAAGCCGGCCTTCTTGAGGATGGTGCGGTACTCGGGGTTGACCAGCAGCAGGGCGCGGGAGATGCCGTGGCGCAGAGCGCCGGCCTGACCGGAAACGCCGCCGCCCTCGACGGTGGCAACGATATCGACCTTGCCGAGCTCCTCGGTCGCGGCGAGGGGCTGACGGACGACCATCTTCAG
>DHMW01000016.1:0-13345 GCA_002405995.1 Oscillospiraceae bacterium UBA4632 | reverse complement strand
CGGCCGTTGATGGTGATGGAGCCTGTGCCGTTCTGGAAGAGGTGAACGCGCGCGACGGAGGACTTCCTACGGCCGGTGCCGTACAGATAAGGCTTCTTGGACTGATACATTCTTCTCTTCCTCCTTAGACTTCGTAGGCTTCGGGCTTCTGAGCCTGCTGCTCGTGGGCGTCACCAGCGTAGATGTGCAGGCGCTTCAGGGAGTCCTTGGTCACGGTGTTGCGGGGCATCATGCCGCGCACGGCCACGCGCATCGCGAGCTCGGGCTTCTCCTGCATCAGGATGCGGTACTTGGTCTCCTTCAGACCGCCGACCCAGCCGGAGTGCGTACGATAGTACTTCTGCTCCATCTTGTTGCCGGTGAGGACTGCCTTGGAGGCGTTGATGATGATGACGTTGTCGCCGCAGTCGGCGTGCGGGGTGTAGGTGACTTTGCGCTTGCCGCGGAGCAGATCGGCCGCAGCAACGGCGGTCTTGCCCATGGGCTTGCCGGCGGCATCGATGACGTACCACTTACGCTCGATGTTGCCCTTGTTCGCCATAAAAGTGGACATGGTGTGTATTCCTCCGTATTGATCTATGAATGAAAGCTCATGCTTTACATTTTTGCTGTCCCTTGGTAAAATCGGAACGTGTTTATTTATAGCATTCTGCGCGCAGAATGTCAACACCATTTTGATTTAACGCAAGCAATGCTCGTGAATTCTCTTATTTTCTCTTGTTTTCTCTTGAAATCTAAAAACGCAAAATCAAAAATCATTCTGCGTTTTGCAAGGAGCTGTACCTATGCAGGAAATTTTAGGACTCGTGCGCCGCTGCGTCACGGACTATGACATGATCCAGGCGGGCGAGACGGTCGCCGTCGGGGTCTCCGGCGGCAAGGATTCGCTCGTGACGCTGACCGCGCTCGCGCGCCTTTCCCAATTCTACCAGAAGCCGTTCAAGGTCGCAGCCATCACGGTCGAGACGGGCGTGCCGGGCATGAGCTTTGACGCCGTGGCCGATTACTGCGATACGCTCGGCGTGGAATACATCCGCGTGAACGTGCCGATCTACGAGATCGTGTTTCTGGAGCGCAGGGAGAAAAATCCCTGCTCGCTGTGTGCAAAGCTCCGCCGCGGTGCGCTCTCGACGGCGATGAATGAGCACGGCATCCGGAAGATCGCGCTCGGTCATCACTACGATGACGCGGTGGAAACGCTTTTGATGAATCTGCTCTTTGAAGGGCGCATCGGCTGCTTCCAGCCGGTGACGTACCTGAGCCGCACGGACGTCTATCAGATCCGCCCGCTGCTCTATGTGCGCGAGCAGCAGGTGCGCAGCGCTGCGGCAAAGCTCGGGCTGCCCGTTGTGCACAACCCCTGCCCTGCCAACGGCGAGACGCGCCGGCAGGAGGTCAAGGAGCTCATCGCATCGCTCTCACAGCGCTATCCCGATCTCAAGAGCAAGCTCTTCGGTGCGATGCAGCGCTACCCGCTGTACGGGTGGGGTATGGAAAATGCCGAAAACGTCAAATGACATTTTCGGCACGCGCGCTATGTACACTATATGAAGATCAGGCGAAGCAATATCAGCAGCCCCAGGCCCGGCACGCCGAGCACAGCGACGGCGAGCGCGTTGAAGAGGTTCAGCCCCAGCGAGAGCCCTGCGGGCAGCCCCGTCACGCTGAGCAGCCACAGCAGCGCAAAGCCCAGCAGCGTGTTCATCAGCAGCTTGAGCGTCAGCTTCAGCGGCGCGGAGAAAAGCCTGAGCACCGCCAGCACCGCAAGGGCCGCCATCAGGCATAGCAGGAGCTTCTGTATCACACCCATGTGGCAGCTCCCTCCGTACAGGCGCGGCACTGCGCCGCGCCGCCGCGCGCCTTGACCTGCCGCAGCAGATAGTCGTAGCGCGAAAGCACCGCGTTGATCTCATAAACGCAGGCGTCCACCAGCTCCGGCTCGTACACGGCGTTGAAGCGGGCGTAGGCCTGCGCGAGCGCGAAGCGCGTATCGCTCAGCTCGCTGAACAGGTCCTGCATGGAAGCGTCGCGCGCGATCTCGCGCCGCAGCAGATCAGCCTTTCGCATCGTTTTATCCTCCCATATTCTGCAACATCAGTCTATGGAGATCATGGACAAATATTCCACTTTTCAAACAAGGAGCAGGTCATGGAGCACGAAGATTATATGCGCGAGGCGCTGGCGCTGGCGCGCGAGGCTGCCGCAGCGGGAGAGGTGCCCGTCGGCTGCGTGATCGTGCGCGGCGGCGAGATCGTCGGCCGCGGGCGCAACCGGCGCGAGGAGACGCAGCGCACCTCCTCCCATGCGGAGATGGAAGCGATCCGGCAGGCGAACGGGCGTCTCGGCTCGTGGCGGCTGGAGGACTGCACGCTCTATGTGACGCTGGAGCCCTGCCCCATGTGCGCGGGCGCGATCGTCAATGCGCGCATCCCGCGCGTCTACTACGGCGCGCGCGACGAGGCAATGGGCGCCTGCGGCGGCGTGGTGAACCTCTTTATGGAACAGTTTCCCTTTCGCCCTGCGCTTGTGGGCGGCATTCTGGCGGATGACTGCCGCGCCGTGCTGGCGGACTTTTTCCGCGCACTGCGGCGGTCATAAATTGTTCACATAATATCCGATTCATTTAAGAGATTATTAACTATTTTCCTTGATTTTGCAGGGCTTTTCGGGCTTACTGCGTCTTTACTGCGTCATGTGTCGGCAATTCGGCAGGGATGGGCGATGGCTGCGCGGGATCAATAGCGGCGCGCAGGGATGCAATAGGGCGCACGGCTGCGCGGAGCGATTCGGTCACGGCCTGGGCGCGCGGGAATGGCTGGCGGCTGCGCGGCGCAGGGATGGGGGCATGACGACCGACGACGAACTATGGGGCCGGGGGTAGCGGAAAAACGGCGGGGCCTCGCGGGGACGGGTGTATGGCTATTGCCGCACATCTTCTCCGCTCTTTTCACCACCCACGGGTAGCGGAAAAAGTGGCGGCAGGGTTTCCGAAACGGTGGTCGCAAAAATATTTTTCGTACAAGACTGTGCGGCGCTGTATCTCGCTGTATCCATGAAATTTTGTCCATTGACTGAGGCCTCTTTTCGTGCATAAATGGGGGTAGGGACGATGGATTTTGCAAGTGTGACCGTAAGAAGACCTCCTACCCGGCTGCCCTACGGCACGAAGGGCAGCCACATGCAGACATAGCTCAGTTGGGAGAACGGCGGCGATCCTGGGGGAGTTGCCCGCAACGGTGCAGGTTCGAGCCCTGCTGTCTGCGCCAAAAGAGGAGAGCCGCTGCCTTTGGCAATGGGCATAGCGCCCTGCCTGAAAGTGCGGCAATCAAGCGAAAGGGGGGGATGTGATGGCGGATGAAGCAAACAAGAAGCGGCGTGGGAATCCGGCCTTTTCGAAGAAAAAGGGCGAGCCGGGCTATCTCGAAAACCGCGACACCGTGACGGGCCAGCTCGCCCGTTCCAAGGCGGTCCACGAAGCCGTATCAATTTTCCCTCACGTCGAGGACTTCCAGACTGTCGCCGACGCTTATTTTGACGACTGCGACGCACGCGGCGTGCTGTACGGCGAGGCGGGCCTTGCGCTTTACCTCTCCGAGCATAACAAGAAGGGCCGGACCGTAACGCTCATGACGCTGCGCGCGTGGTATGACGGCGAACGATGCGCGTATTTGCAGGACGACGTGCAGATGGCGTATCTTCGCATTCAGGATCAGGTCGAGACCGATGAGCGATACCGCGAGAAAGGCATGGTCACGCGAGGGATATTCCTCCAGAAGCAGACGCGCCTTGGCGGCTATCAGGACAAGATCGAGCAGAAAAACGACACAACGGTGCGCATCGTTCACGGCGACAGCGTGGATGACAGCGATTTCAAGTGAGAAAGGGGCGAACAGGAATGAAGGCAAGGCTTGCGGTGTTGCTGGCGATGACGGCGGTCATCCTCGCGGAGATGTCGGCGCTGTTTGCCCGTGAATTTTTCAAAACCAGGGAGCAGCGCACAGAGCAGCGCGCGGAGCCGGAGATGCAGAAGCCGCCGCCCGACCCCATCGACGAGGGATTCGAGAACATCATGCGGTACGCCGTGCACGGCAGGACTGGTTTTGAGCAAGAGTGACGAAGGAGTGAGGACATGAGCATTGATCTGAGCGTTCAGAGCGTTTTTGACAAGGCCGTGTACCTCATCGACGCGCAGAACGAAAGCACCGGCAGCACGGACAACGGCGACACGACCGAGTACAAGGTCCGCACGATTGGCATTCTCAACAACCTCATCGACGACGTTTACCCCGCAAGCGATACCTTCGCCATCGGCGAGGACGGTAAACGTCCGGCGCTCGACGATCTGGCGGACTTTTCCGATGAGATCAGGATGGACCCGTATATCGTGCGCAGCGCCCTCCCCTGCGGGCTTGCGGCAAAGCTGCTGAGCGAGGAAAATCCGACGCTCGCAGACTTTTTCTGGCAGCTCTACGAGCAGCGCCTCGCCAAGGCGCGTGCAGGCGTGCCTGCATCGTTTGAGAGCATTGAAGACGGGCTGCCGTATGGCGGTATTGAGTACGGAGAATTTGCACGATGGTCATAAACGGATGGTATACCTGCCCCAAATGCCGCAAAAAGCTGCTGCGGGTGCTGAAGACCAGCACCGTGTGCAATACGCCGGTATGGTGCAGCAAATGCAAGGTCGAGCGCTTCCCTCTCATCGTCGATGGGGTGCAGCTCGCGGACGAATAAGTACATAACAAGCAAGAGCGTTCAACGCCGAGACACACGGGAAGCCGTGTCGTTTCGGCGTTTTTTATTTTCATCACTACGCCGGGGCAGACCAGCGCCGGTGCAAATACATATGCTGATCTACAGCTCGATCATCGCGTTCTACTTTGGCACGCAGAGCCAGAAGACGCAGGACGCCATCGACAAGGGGGCATAAGCGATGCTGAACAGCAGAGACTTAAAGGACCTGCGCGCCAATGTGCGCGCGAACTGCGAGGGCTTCCTTGCCGAGTGCAAGAAAGCCGGCCTTAATGTGCTTGTCACGCAGACGCTGCGTGACGACGAGTACCAGGCGACGCTTTATAAAAAGGGCTACGCGAAGACCGCGAAGACGAGCTTCCACGGCAAGGGCCTCGCCTTTGACATCTGCAAGAACATCAAGGGTCATGAGTACGACGACGCGGCATTCTTCACGAAGTGCGCCGCTATCGGAAAGAAGATCGGCTTTTACAAAGCGCCCAGCGACACGACCAAATCCGAATTGCTTGAACGCTGCTACCGCTACAGCTATGAAGCCGCCAAGACGGAAGTGCTGGGCGACGGTGCGGTCGATAAATGGGTGCTGCATGCGAGGAACGCCAAGAGCAAGCTCGGCATGAGCACGGCGGACTATCTTGCAAGCCTTGAAAAATACGGCTCTGACGTGATGAGCGGCACAGGCTTTGAGAAGACAAAGCGGATGCTCAACGCCGGACTTTCGCTCGACGATTGGGCGAAGATGCGCGGTAACGTTGACGCCGACAAAAACGGCAGCGTGAAGAAAGCCGAGCTGACGGACTACATCGAATCGCACTTCCCAAAGGAGCAGTGGGGCGCGCTGTTCGACGCCTACAAGGGCGGGCAGAACTGGAAGAATCCATATTGAGAGCATAAGAAAAGCGCACCCGAAAGGGTGCGCTTTTCTTACGCCTGCAAGCCACGACTGAGCAGGTATAAACAGTACTGATTCATGGAAATGCCCTCTTCGCTGGAACGGAGGGCGAGGGCGCGATGCAGGGACTTGGGCAGGCGGAGCTTGAACTGACCGCTGTAATCCTCAAGCCGGGACGGCTCGGGAATGGGCGTGCCGTCAGCAAGGCAGGCTTCCAGCCAGCTGCGCTTGGCGTCCTCGAGCAGGGCGACGCCCTCCTCCACGGTGGCGGCACAGGTGATGCAGCCGGGCAGCTCGGGGCAATGGAGGGCATAGCCGCCCTCCGCTTCGTCAGGGACGATCTCCACGCGGTACGGCAGGGACATATAATAACTTAAGTCTTTGGTCATGGTGTTTCCTCCAAATAACGCTTGACAGCTTCGGCGACTAACTCGATATACACGCGGTTCAACGGCTGGTGCTTTGGAATGGTGATAGGCATGCAGCCGGGCTTGCGGAACGTATAATGGCTGCTGCCGCCGCGCGGCTGCTCCGCCGTATAGCCCATGCGAAGAAGCGCCTTTTTCAAATCCTCGAAGCGGAGGCTGCGGGCTTCCGCGAGGATCGCCGCTATCAGTTTATCCCACTGGCTCAAGGGCTATGACCGCCTTTCTCATCGGTGATGAAAAGATTATAGCATGGTGTCATATGCGATGTCAAGAGGAAAGGGGCAGGGCGTTTGCCCTGCCCCTTGCTTATCCCATTTTGAGCTTTCTCTTCACCCACGCCCACAGGTTGCGCCACGGGTGGTTCTTCGCACGCCACGCTTCAAGCGCGGCGGTCTTGTATCTTTCGGTCATCGCATCGTATTCCCGCTTATGGTATTCCGCAAATGAGGTTTGCTGTGCAGCATCTGCATTCGCCCGCCCCAGCGCCGCCTCAGTATCGGCGAGCTTGTTCCTCAGCGCATCCGCATCCGCTCTCAGCCTCGCAACCTCGTTAGCCTTGTTGATGGCCTCGCCGTTCATCTGGCTGACCTGCTCAGTCAGCGCGGCGTTTACCCTCTTTAGCTCCTGTACTTCCGCCTGCGCTTCCTCCACCATCTTGGCCATCTGCTCTTTGGTGTACTTCTTGATATTGATGCTCATAGTTTGTCTCCTTTCATTCTCATTTGTTCTCCCTGCCCTCTGTCACTCGTGATGTTCACGACCTTGCAGTCGCCGTATCGCTCGATGTCCATTGCGATACGCTCCTTGATGCCCTGTACATCGGCGGCGGGGACGTTGGCTTTAATCGTGATCGTCAGCATGGGGCGCCTCCCTCAGCTCGCCGTAGCTGCAAAAATCGTCCGGCCATACGCCAGAGGCTTGGGCTAAAGCGTCACTGCGCCTAAACCCTTCACAGCAGAAATATTGTGAAGGGAGTGTCGAGGCTGTCTACTCGACTGATTTACATGTGGTTAACAAAATTCAATGAATTGCGAAAGGCCAGCGGAATGAGCCTTGACGTTCTAAGTGAACGATCTGGCGTTCCAAAAGGAACGCTTGCAAAAATCACATCCGGTGCCACAAAAACGCCCGCATTAGAAACGGTCAAGAGCCTTGTTTACGCTATGGGGTATTCGCTCGCTGACCTCGATGACTTCCCAGTGAACAGCAAAAAAGCCCCGTCCTTATCGGACGAGGCAATGAAGATCGCGAAGGATTACAGCGTACTGGACCGCTACGGGCAGCAGGCTGTGCGCGATCTCGTTATTACAGAAAAGAAGCGCTGCGAGGACGACACGCAGTTTATCAATAACATGCAGATGGAGCCGGAGCCGGTGATCATCAACCTATACAGCGAACCGGCGGCGGGAATCGCCGTGCCGACGATGGGCAAGGATTACACGCCCTATGAGCTCAAGCTGGAGGACCCAAAGAGCGCATCGTATGCGATCCGCGTCCAGGGCGACAGCATGGAACCGGCCTTCCACGACGGCGGTATTGCTTTTGTCAATCACGACGCACTGGACAACGGCGACATCGGCGTTTTCTGCGTGGACGGCGGCACGGTGATCAAGCAGTATTATCACGATCCGCTCGGCATGACCTATCTCTTTTCGCTCAACCGCAGGCGCAAAGACGCGGATGTTCTCATCCATCCCAGCCCCTGACAGACAATCGTCTGTCAGGGGCGCGTTATCACGTCCAAACGCTACCCGCTCCCTTCTACATACTGACACCAGAAACGCGCGCACGCGGCAACGTCGCGCGAATCTGAGCAATAAAAAAGCGCCCTGCGCGGCAACGCAGGACGCTTTGACCGATCTACCCCGCAACCACGACGAAGCAAGGCAAATTTGGGAGGTCAAGACACAGTATAGCACGCCTTCCATTGTCTGACAAGTAACATTTGGGAGGTAACCATCATGGCAACAAAGAAAAAATATCACCAGAGAAAGGACGGGTTATTTGAGACAAGCCGGACCATCAACGGCAAGCGGATATTTTTCCGAGGGAAAACGTGCGCAGAGATCGACCGAAAGATCCTCGAGTACAACACCGAAAAGAAGGTCGGAAGAAAGGTCCCCGTCATTGCTGACGAATGGCTCGCAATGCGGGAACCTGAGCTATCGATGAGCACTTACCGCGTATATCGCTATGCCGTCGAGCGCATCAAGGATGCGTTCAGGGGCGAGGCGGGAGGCGTTTCCCCGCTGGACATCAAGCGGTATATCACCGCCTTCGAAAAGCACGGCTATGCCCGCGACACTGTGCAGATCGAGCTGGGCGTGATCAAGCAGATCTTCGCCCATGCAGTGCTGCAAGGGGATATCGATGTAAGCCCTGCGGCAGAGGTCCGCAAAAGCCGGAATCTGCCGAAAAAGCAGCGCCACGCGCTGACGGAAGAGGAAGAGCGCAAGGTCGAGGAATACCGCGGAGAAGACTATCTTCTCGGCATGATGCTGCTCTATACCGGCTGCCGCCGCGGTGAGCTGCTGGCGCTCAACTGGCAGGATATCGACCGCAAGGCCGGGACGATCACCATCAACAAAAAGCTCAACTACGCATACGGGAACACCCCGCACCTTGAACGTCATCTCAAAAACAAGAACCGCGAGAACAATGACGGCAGCGGGCGCGTGATCCCCCTGCTCTCCCCTCTCGCTGACGTGCTGCCAAACCGGCGGCTCGGCCTGATCTTCCACAATGAAGACGGAAAGCCGTTGACCGCGGCACAGCTACAAGCCCGTTGGCAAAAATACTGCCGAAACGCCGGGCTTGCCGAATACGTCTACAACGAAAACGGGGAGCCGATCCCAACGTACCCCATCACGCCGCACTGTTTCCGTCACAGCTTCACGACGATCTGCTACGAGGCAGGGCTTGACGCAAAGACGACGGCAGCCTATATCGGCGACACGGAGCAGGTCACGACCACGGTCTATACAGAGCTGCGCGCCCGCCATCATGCCAGCGGCGCGGAGCGGGTCAACGCCTATCTCGCGATGAGGGCCGAAGAGCGAGAGAACAAAGAGGCTGTAAAGTAATTTCGCTTTCGTGCGTCATTTGACTGCGGGTCAGAAATCGCCACTGCGTCATTACTGCGTCCGAAGGATAGCCAGTCTGGCACAGTCTCGCACAGTCCCGCGCAGGCCGCAAACCCTTGCGCCGCAAGGGCTTCCCTTGATTTGCAAGGGGTTCCGGCGGTTATTTGGATTTAATACTTTTGTAATACTTTCCCCTGAACTTTGTTAACAACCGTCCTTTATCTTAATACTTGCAAGAGACAATAGCTTCTTTTCATCCAATCTTCCATCTTATAAGAAAAAGGACGCCTTCGGCGTCCTTTTTCGTTATTCCGTCTGCCTTATGGGTCGAAGTCCGCCGCCGCACCGATGCCGAGCGCGATCCACGCGCCGCCAAAGTAGAAGAGCATTTCTGCAAGCGAGGGGCGCGCGGCCAGCGCCGCCGCGCAGAGGATGACGCTCATCGTACTCGCGGGCATCAGCAGCCGCGGCGCGCCGCCGCGGAACGCAAAGGCCGCAAATTCGAGCAGCAGCACCGTCAGCGCCGCGAGCGCCAGTGTTTCCACGTAAAAGTGGCGCAGCACGGGGTCGGCGGTGTGCTCGCGGTAGAAAAAGATCAGACGCAGCACCAGCGCACACACCGGCACGAGCAGCAGGACGCCGGAAAATTCCGCCTCCCGCCGCAGCGCAAAGAGCGCGACGAGCAGGCAGACCGCGCCCGCGGCAAGAAACGCCGCCAGCAGGAGCTGCGGCGCCGTGCGCTGCGAAAACACCAGCGAAACGACCGCCGAGCCGATGAACGCAAAGCTGCCGAGCACCATCAGCATGACCGCGAGCGTCGAGCGGCGGAAGGTGAAGTAGAGGTCCATGCTGCCGCACAGCTCACGCTGGGAGGGATATCGCCGCGCCATAATGACTGAGGCGACCGCCGCGGCGGCGAGCACCGCGGGCAGCGCCATGGTATTGAGGTCCATCGGGACGGGAAGGCCGTCCGCGTCAAAGCCGGCCGCCAGCAAGCGGAGGCGCGCCAGCGCCGCCGCGGCGGAAAAGAGCGCCAGCAAAAGCCAATGAAGAATTTTCACAAAACCGAATCCTTTCTTTTTCCGGAATACGGCGCGCAGCGCCGGAAAGCACCTACTCTGTAATGATAGCACACTCATCCCCGTTTGTCCATGAATCATTTTGCGGACAAGTCGGTCATACACTGATAAAGACACCGTCACGAGAGCATTGCGGCTGCCGGCCGCAGGGAGGGATCAATGCTGAAGCACTATCTTCGTATCGTCATTCTGCTGCTGGGGCTGATCTGGGTCTTGGCGTGGGCCGCCGCGGGACGCAGCGAAAGCGAGCCGGACGACTCGGGCGGGAGCGGGCAGCCCCTTGCTGGCGGGCAGACCACCCCCGGTGCGCGCGACAGTGCAAGGACGCTGCGCGTGCTGCACGGCGGGGAAATCACAGAGATGGACATGGGCACATATCTGCTCGGCGTGCTGCGCGCGGAAATGCCCGCCTCGTTTGAGGAAGAGGCGCTCAAGGCGCAGGCGATCGCCGCGCGCACCTACACGCTCTACCGCATCCGCAGCGGCAGCGCCAACCACCCCGATGCCGACGCCTGCGACGACATCAACTGCTGCAAGGCGTACAAAACCGCGGAGCAGGCGGCTGCCGACTGGGGGAGCATGGCGGTATTCTATGAGGAAAAGCTTGCGCGCGCCGTCAGTGAGACGGACGGCGAGGTCATCCTGTACGACGGCGCGCCCATCCTTGCGGTGTTCTTTTCCTCTGCCGGCGGCAGCACACAGGGAGCGGGCGACGTGTGGCTGAACGATCTGCCGTACCTCAAGGGCGTGAGCAGCCCGGAAAACGAGGAGCTGGTGCCCAACTATTACTCCGTTGCCTCCTTCGCCGCCGCAGAGCTGAAGGAGCGCGTGCTCGCCGCCTATCCCGACGCAGACCTTTCCGGCAGCCCCGAGGGCTGGATCCGCGACATCGTGCGAAACGAAGCCGGCTATGTCGCTTCCGTCACGGTCGGCGGCGTGAAGCTGCGCGGCAATGACCTGCGGATGCTGCTCTCGCTGCGCTCGCCGTCGTTCACGGCGGCGTATCAAAACGGAACGTTCACCTTTCATGTCACGGGCTACGGCCACGGCGTGGGCATGAGCCAATACGGCGCGAACGCCATGGCGAAGGAGGGCTGCTCCGCCGAGGAGATCGTGCAGCATTATTTTTCCGGCACAACGGTGGGTTATTACGCTGAGAGCTGAGGCGCAGAGGTTGCAAAATGCGTGCGGCTCTGCTATACTGTAAAGATAAATCACAAGGGGGAATGGACCATGAAGCACCGGCGCCTGCTCTGCCTGCTGCTCGCACTTCTGCTGCTCTGCACGCTTGCGCCGGGGACCGGCTCGGCAGAGCCGACGGTCTACTTCACCTCCGTCAACGACCAGCTGCTGCCGGATCTGAGCGACGACACGATGCCCTTCTGGTCGGGCGGGCGGCTCTATGTGCCCTATACCGCCGTCTCCGGCACGGATCTCGGCGTGTTTTACGCCCGCAGCCGCGACGCAAAGACTGCCGTGGTCTACCGCCAGGGCAGCGCGCTGACGTTCGACCTCTCCGCCGGGACCGCCACGGATCAAAGCGGCAGGCAGTACGGCTCGCCCGCCATTGTGCGCGGGGATGTGGTGTTCCTGCCTGTCGAGCTGCTGACGCAGTTTTTCTCGCTCGACTACAGCTACACGCGCGTGAACTACGGCTACCTTGTGCGTCTCAAGAGCGACACGGTGGTGCTGTCCGACGCAAAATTCATCGAGGCGGCCGCTTCCTCGATGGAGCAGCGCTATAACGAATATATGAAAACCTACAACAGCGGCAGAAACGACAACGACACGCCCTCCGTCAACACGGATGACAGCGTGGACCGCGCCTATCTCCTTGTCCGCGTCACGGATGCGGCGTCCGGCGGCGCGCTGCTCGACGCGCTCGCCTCTGCGGGCGGCAAGGCGACCTTCCTCTTTTCCGAGCGGCAGATCGCAGACTCCGGCGACCTGCTGCGCCGCCTGCTCGTCAGCGGCAGCGCCGCCGCGCTGCGCATCGACGGCTCCGGCGGCAGCGCGCGCACGCTCAGCGCCATCGAGCGCGCCAACCGCGCCATGTGGGCGGCGTGCAACGAAAAAACACGCCTTGTTTGTCTCTCCGGCGCGTCGGACACGACGGTGCGCGCCGTGCAGGAGGCGGGCTACTGCCCCATCGCCATCGACCTTGACTACAGTGTTTCGTTTCCCTCTGTCTCGCGCGCGGCGAGCAATATCGCATCCAAGGCGCGCAGAGGCGGCTGCGCCGCCTACCTCGGCACGGACGAGAGCGTGCAGGAGCAGTGGAGCACGCTGCTCTCCCGCCTGCGCGCGGCGGGAGTCCCTATCTCGCAGCTGAGCGAGCTTTCCGCGCAGCGCGGGGACTGAGAGCGCTGATTGTTTAACAAATTGTTCAGGAAAAGCGCGTGATATCGCGTATAATAGTCTTGAAAAGACCGATCACAGCAGAAAGGCGCACCCGGCCGGGTGCGGAAGGGAATACGGCATGGCACGCAATATCCTTGTCGTGGAGGACGACAACAACATCTCCAACCTCATCAAGATGTATCTCGACAAAGAAGGCTTCGACGTCCGCATCGCCGCCGACGGCGGCAAGGCGGTGGAGGAGTTCAAGGCGCAGGAGCCGGATCTCGTGCTGCTGGACGTGATGCTCCCCGTGCTCGACGGCTGGGGCGTGTGCGCCAAGATCCGCGAGACCTCCAAGTGCCCCATCATCATGCTCACCGCCAAGGGCGAGGTCAACGACCGCATCCACGGGCTGGAGATGGGCGCGGACGACTACGTCGTCAAGCCCTTCGAGATGAAGGAGCTGCTTGCGCGCATCAACGCGGTGCTGCGCCGCAGCGAGATCCC
Organism: Oscillospiraceae bacterium UBA4632; assembly: GCA_002405995.1. GTDB lineage: Bacteria > Bacillota > Clostridia > Oscillospirales > Oscillospiraceae > Hominicoprocola. The sequence goes on along the minus strand of DHMW01000016.1, from coordinate 267 downwards.
CGAGGACACGCGCAAGCGCCTGGTGTTCGACAAGCTCATCATCGACCTCGACTCCTACGAGCTGATCGTGGACGGCAAAAAGATCGACACGCCGCCCAAGGAGCTGGAGCTTTTATACCATCTCGCTTCCACGCCCAACCGCGTCTATACGCGCAACCAGCTGCTCGACGAGGTGTGGGGCTTCGACTACTTCGGCGATTCGCGCACGGTGGACGTGCACGTCAAGCGGCTGCGCGAAAAGGTGGAAAATGTCAGCGACCAGTGGGC
>DHMW01000101.1:17047-17241 GCA_002405995.1 Oscillospiraceae bacterium UBA4632 | reverse complement strand
CCAAATGTCAACCTTTTTTTGTGTTTCTTCCCAAACTTTTTTCGCGGCGACGCCGGTGTGCGGTTCATCTTGAAAAACGGAGTGTTTTTCAAACTTTTTCGCCGCCTTCATTCCCGTCAGAGCTGCGCAAGCGTCTCGCCCACCGCACCGGTGATGACGAGCTCGGCGCCGAGGGTGCGGTCAAGCGGCGTCTT
>DHMW01000101.1:7908-16895 GCA_002405995.1 Oscillospiraceae bacterium UBA4632 | reverse complement strand
ATGTACTCCACCGCGCGATAGAGCGTCTTTTCGTCCAAGCCCTCTTCGTAGAGCACCACGTCGGGCTTGATGCGCCCGCCGCAGGTGCAGCGCGGCACGCCCTGCGAGTGCCTGATGTAGGATGCGTCATAAAATTTGCCGCATTTCTCGCAGTAGTTGCGAAGCGTGCTGCCGTGCAGCTCGAGGACATTTTTGCTGCCCGCCGCCTGATGCAGCCCGTCGATGTTCTGCGTAATGACGGCCTTGAGCTTGCCCTCTTTTTCCCACTCGGCAAGCTTTAAGTGCGCGGCGTTGGGCTTTGCGCCCTCACAGAGGAGCTTCGCGCGGTAAAAGGCAAAAAACTTCTCGGGATAGCGCTCGTAATACGTGTGGCTCAAAATCGTCTCCGGCGGATCGTCCCACTGCTGGCGGTACAGCCCGTCCACGCTGCGGAAATCCGGGATGCCGCTCTCGGTCGATACGCCCGCACCGCCGAAAAAGACGATATTGTCCGACCCGTCGGTCAGGGACTTCAGTTTTTTGATCTGCTCTGTCATGTTGATCTCCTTTACAAGCGCTCACATCACATAGCTTTTGTCGATCTGCACCACGGCAAAATAATGCGGATCCAGCTCGCGCACCGCCTTTTTGATCCTCTCCTCCGCCTCCCTGTCACTCAGGGCGCAGCCATAGGGTACCACAGCGTCAAAAATGACGTTCGTATGCGTCGGACCTGTGACCATCCGGAAGTCGTGGATAGAGATGCTCCCGTCGATGCCGTGCACCAGCGCGGCGACCTTCCGGCGCGTCTCATTGACCAATGCGTCGTTCGTCACAATGGGATCCATGTGGATGACCGCCTCGCAGCCAAGCTTATCGTGCAGCTTCTTTTCCACGTTGTCGATCTCGTCGTGCAGCGCCATAATGTCGCCGTGTGCGGGGACCTCGGCGTGCAGCGAGATCATCACGCGCCCGGGGCCGTAATCGTGCACGACAAGGTCGTGGATGCCGCAGATCGTTGGATTTGAGAGGACAATATCCCTGATCTGCTGCACAAATTCCGGCGTGGGCGGCTGCCCCAGCAGCGGCGAGAGCGTATCCCGCGCCGCCTGATAGCCCGCGTACAGGATGAGCAGCGACACGGCAAGACCGCACCAGCCGTCGATCCTCCAGTTCAGAAAATGGCCGGCAAGCGTTGCGAGCAGCACCGCCGCCGTCGCCGCACAGTCGGACAGGCTATCCGCCGCTGTCGCCTGTATTGCCGCCGCCTGAAGCTTTTTCCCGACGCTGCGGTTATAGCTGTACATATATAGCTTGGCGCAGATGGACACGAGCAGGATCGCCACCGTCAGCGCGCTGCACTCCACCGCCTCGGGGCGCAGGATGGCGTCCACCGCGTCGCGCAGCAGTTCAAGGCCCATCAGCAGAATGACGAGCGAGACGATCAGCCCGGAGATGTACTCGATCCGCCCGTGGCCGAAGGGATGCTCGGGGTCGGGCTTCTGCCCCGCAAGGCGGAAGCCCAGCAGCGTCACGATGGACGCCCCCGCATCGGAAAGGTTGTTGAATGCGTCCGCCGTGATGGCAACAGAGCCTGCAATCGTCCCGGCAAAGAGCTTGCACGCAAACAGCAGCAGGTTGATGGCGATGCCCACCGCGCCGCAGAGCATCCCATAGGCGGTGCGCACCTCCGGCGCGCTGATATTCTGATAATCCCGAATGAAGCGCTTTGCAAGAAAGCTTATCATTGCTTTGCCCTCACTTGCTTTTGATCTGAAGCTTCATGCGGCAGCAGAGCCTGTCAAGGTCCTCGTCCGTCGCCGCGCCGATGCGCAGCCGCGCGCCGCATTTCCTGCACACAAGATCTACATAGGTGCTGCGGATCTCCATGCCGTACTCCCCGCTGCCGCAGGAGCAGGTGATGCCGCCCGGGCGCGCAGCGATCTCCTTGAGCTCAGAGAGCACCTCGTACATGATCACGCTGTCGGCAAAGGCGGCTGGGTCATCGCCCTGCCCGCGCTCCTTGGCTGCGGCGAGGGACAGCTGCTCCATCTCGTGCTCGACGGCGTAGTCCTCGCCGATAAAACAGCACAGCTGCTTTGTCTCCGGGCAGGCAAGCCCGATACCGCGCCCATGCAGCAGCCGGTCCGCGCCGCACTCGGCCGTATGCTCTCCGCCGCACACGCCGCACGGCACGCTCAGGCGGAATTTATCCTCCGCCGCATCGATCACAAGGCTCGACTTGCCGCACTCGCAGCTCACGGCCGCGCCCGAGGCGCTCAGGGCAAATACGCTGCGCTGCTGGATGACGCGCCGGTGGCACGCGGGGCAGAGATAGCCGATGGTACGCATTGCTTCTTTCATTTCGTTTCCTCCCGGAAAGGCAGAATTCCCTGTGGCAATTATTATATTATACCGCACCTGCGCACAAAAGAAAAGGGAGAAACGCCGCGCTTCTCCCCTTTTCTTCTTTTTGATCCGGTCACGGCTTGGCCGCGATCGCCTCGATCTCGATCAGCGCGCCCTTGGGCAGCGCGCCCGCCTGCATCGCGCAGCGCGCGGGGCACTCGCCGGTAAAGTACCTGCCGTAAACCTCATTGACGATGCCGAAATCACCGATATCGATCATAAAGACGGTGGTCTTGACCACATCCTCTGCCGCGCAGCCCGCAGCGCTCAGCACGGCAAGAAGGTTTTTGATGCTCTGCTCCGCCTGCTCGGCGATGCCGCCGGAGACGAACGCGCCGGTCGCCGGGTCGAGCGGGAGCTGGCCGGAGACAAATACAAAACCGTTCGCTTCGACCGCCTGGGAGTAGGGCCCGATGGCGCCGGGCGCGGCAGTGGTGGTGATCACTCGTTTCACAGGAAATACCTCCTCCTTTGATGTATATTTATCATAGCATTTTGCGCATATCGCGTCAAGTGCTCATATTTTTGGAAAAGCGGCAAAAGCTATCCGTGCTTTTTATGGAAAACCACTCGGATCAACACCGGAAAGGAAATGCTGCCATGGAGCTGAAAATGACCGGCGCGCAGACGCGCCGCCTACCCTCCTGCCCGTCCGTCGTCTCGTTTGCCGCCGTCGGCGGGCGCTTCGAGGGTGAAGGTCCCCTGCGGGAGTACTTCGACGAGCTGAGCGAGGACCACTTCTTCGGCGAAAAGACCTGGGAAAAGGGCGAGAGCGCCATGCAGCGCCGCGCGCTTTCGCGGGCGCTGGAAAAGGCGGCGCTCCGCGAGCGCGACCTTGACCTCATTTTTGCGGGAGATCTTCTCAACCAGTGCACCGGCTCGTCATTTGCCCTGCGCGGCACGCGCATCCCCTTCTACGGGCTTTACGGCGCCTGCTCTACGATGGGCGAGGGCCTGTCGCTTGCCGCGCTGATGCTCGACGGCGGCTTTGCCTCCCGCGCCGCGGCGCTCACGTCCTCCCACTTCTGCACCGCCGAGCGGCAGTACCGTATGCCCGTGCCCTATGGCTCGCAGCGCACGCCGACGGCACAGTGGACTGCGACGGGCAGCGGCTGCTGCATCCTCGCCCGCAAGGGCGGCGGGCCCTTCATCACCCACGTCACGGCCGGCAGGATCGTGGACAAGGGCATTACCGATGCGAACAACATGGGCGCGGCGATGGCCCCCGCCGCCTATGATACGCTCTGCGCGCTGTTCCGCGACACGCGGACAAAGCCGGAGGATTACGACCTCATCGTCACGGGCGACCTCGGCAGGCTTGGCCACCGGATCGTCTCCGACTTCTTTGCGCGTGACGGAATGCCGCTCGGCGAGCGCTACACCGACTGCGGGATGCTGCTCTACGACATCGACTCGCAGGACATGCACTGCGGCGGCAGCGGCTGCGGGTGCTCAGCAAGCGTGCTGTGCGGGTATCTGCTGCGCGGGATGCGCGCGGGCAGGTGGAAGCGCATCATTTTTGCGCCTACGGGCGCGCTGCTCTCCCCCACGTCAAGCTTTCAGGGCGAGAGCATTCCCGGCATCTGCCACGCCGTGATCCTCTCAAGCGAAAAGGAGAACTGATATGGAATATCTCAATGCCTTTCTCTGCGGCGGGCTGCTGTGCGCCGCCGGGCAGATCCTGATCGACAAAACGCCGCTCACCCCCGCGCGCATCCTCACGGGCTATGTTGTCTGCGGCGTGCTGCTCACGGCGCTGGGACTTTATGAGCCGGTCGTCGAATGGGGCGGCGCAGGCGCGACCGTGCCGCTTCTGGGCTTCGGCTATTCGCTGGCAAAGGGCGTGGCGCGCGCCGTGGCGGAAAAGGGCTGGCTGGGCGTGATGACCGGCGGGCTGACCGCCACCTCCGGCGGCATCGCCGCAGCGGTGGTCTTTGCGGTCATGATGGCAGTATTGTTCAGGCCCGGTGACAAGCGTTGACATTTTCCGAAAGCAGTGGTAAGATGCACCTAACCAAGCAAGTTAATTGGTAATTCTTCCACCTCGAGGTGTACGCAATGACTGAAAACTTTGTTGTGACCGGCATGACCTGCTCGGCCTGCTCGGCGCATGTCGAGCGCGCGGTGAGCAAGGTGGACGGCGTGGAAGCGGTCGCGGTCAACCTGATGACGGGCCGCATGAGCGTCACGTTCGACGAGGCAAAGACCTCCCCCGCCGCTATCTGCGATGCCGTGATTGCCGACGGCTACGGCGCGGAGCCTGCCGCAAACACCGACGCCCACCGCCAGCAGGAAAAGCAGGACGAGGCAACGCGCGCGATGAAGCGGCGGCTGATCCTCTCGCTCTGCTTCCTTGTGCCGCTTTTCTACCTCTCCATGGGGCACATGATGGGCTGGCCGCTGCCGCACGCCTTCCACACGAGCTTTCCGCTCTTCGTCGGCACGCAGCTCGTGCTGCTCCTCCCGATCCTGATTGCCAACCGGAACTACTTTACAGTTGGTTTCTCCCGGCTCTTCCGCCTTGCGCCGAACATGGATTCTCTTGTCGCGCTCGGCGCGGCGGCAGGCATCGTTTACAGCGTCATCACCATCTTCACCTATGACGGCTCGGGCATGCCGGAGCTGTACTTTGAGTCCGCGGGCATGATCCTCTCCCTTGTTACCATCGGTAAGTATCTTGAGCAGCGCTCGCGCGGCAAGACGACCGGCGCGATCTCCGCGCTGCTGGCGCTCGCGCCCGATTCCGCCGTCGTCGAGCGGGATGGAACGGAGCGGACCGTTCCTCTCTCCGAGGTCGCCGCCGGCGACACGGTCATCGTCCGTCAGGGCGGCAAGATCCCCGTGGACGGCACTGTGCTCTCCGGCGAGGCCGCCGTGGACGAATCCGCCATCACGGGTGAGAGCCTTCCTGTGGAAAAGCGCGAGGGCGACAGCGTCACCGCGGCGACGATCAACCGCAGCGGCTTTCTCAGGCTGCGCGCCGAGCGCGTGGGCGCGGACACGACGCTTGCGCAGATCGTACGCCTGATGGAGGAGGCTGGCTCGTCTAAAGCCCCCATCGCAAAGCTTGCCGACAAGGTCAGCGGCGTATTCGTTCCGGTCGTCATGACCATCGCGCTCGTTTCGGCGCTGCTGTGGTATTTCGCCGGCGGGCAGAGCGCAGGCTTCTCGCTCTCCATCGGCATTGCGGTGCTTGTTATCTCGTGCCCTTGCGCGCTGGGGCTTGCCACGCCTGTCGCCATCATGGTCGGCACAGGCAAGGCTGCCGAGCACGGCATCCTGATCAAATCCGCCGAGAGTCTGGAAACGCTGCACAAGGTCGATACCGTCGTGCTCGACAAGACCGGCACCGTCACCGAGGGGCAGCCCCGCGTGACGGAGATCATCCCCCTCGGCGCTGTTTCTGCCGAGGAGCTGCTGTGCACCGCCGCGTCGGTCGAGGCACAGTCTGAGCACCCGCTCTCGCGCGCCATCGTGAATGAGGCAAGCGCGCGCGGCATCCCCCTTGTCGCCGATGTTGCCGGCTTTTCCGCCACCGCGGGCGGCGGCGTGGAGGCGAGCGTACACGGCACGGTCATTTACGGCGGCAACGCGCGGCTGATGGAGCAAAAGGGCGTGGATCTCACCGCCTGCTCCGATATTGCCACCCGCCTTGCCGGGGAGGGCAAGACGCCGCTCTACTTCGCCGAGAACGGGAAGCCCCTCGGCATCCTCGCCATCGCCGACAGCGTGAAGGAAACAAGCTTTGCCGCCATCAGGGAATTGCAGAGCATGGGTGTTAAGCTCGTGCTGCTCACGGGCGACAACCGGCGCACCGCCGAAGCCATCGCGCGCCAGCTCGGCATCGGCGATGTGCTCTCGGATGTGCTGCCGCAGGACAAGGAAAGCTGCATCGCGCGCCTGCAGGGCGAGGGGCACTGCGTCGCCATGGTCGGCGACGGCATCAACGATGCGCCCGCGCTGGCGCGGGCAGACGTCGGCCTTGCCATCGGCGCAGGCACAGATATCGCCATCGAGTCGGCGGACGTGGTGCTGATGAAGAGCGATCTGCGCGATGTGCCGTCTGCCATCTCGCTCTCGCGCTCGGTCATCCGCAACATCAAGGAGAATCTTTTCTGGGTGTTCTTCTACAACGCCATCGGCATTCCCATCGCAGCGGGCGCGTTCTACCCCGCCTTCCAGTTCAAGCTCAACCCGATGTTCGCCGCAGCGGCTATGTCGCTGAGCAGCGTGTGCGTGGTATCGAACGCGCTGCGCCTGCGCGGCTGGAAACCAAACCGTGTGGAGACGCCTGAGGCCCCTCAGGCGGAAGATAAGGATAAAACCAAGGAGGATACGACTATGACGACCCGTACCATGAAGATCGAGGGCATGATGTGCACGCACTGCTCCTCCCGCGTGGAAAAGGCTCTCAACGCCATCGACGGCGTGAGCGCGACTGTGGATCTTGAGCACAAGACCGCCACCGTCCACGCAGAGCCGCAGGTAGAAGACGCCGCGCTCAAGACTGCGGTGGAAGATGCCGGCTACACGGTCGTGAGCATCGACTGAGCCGCGCGCAATAAAAAAGGCGTGCCTCTGCCCGTGAGGCACGCCTTTTTTGCTTTTCTGCCCTTTATCAGGGGAGCGTTCGGCTTGACATTTTCGCCTCCGTTTGATATGCTCAAGTTAGAGTGCATTAACTAAAGTTCAACGCATCATACCGCAAGATCTTCGACAGCACCCGGCGACACTGCCGGGCATTGCCGTATGCCGGAGCTGCCAGTTACCAGAAAGTGAGATGTTCCTACCATGAAATACAAGATCGGGAAAAACACCGTGCAGGAGACGCTGATCATTCCGCTGTATGCGCGGAAGGTCTGCTCAGAGCTGTATCCGAATCTCTATCGGGACGAAACGGCGGTGCGCTTGATCAGCGAAATCGACTATGATTTTTCAGAGGCGGAGAAAAATTCCCGCAGCCTGATGCAGCGCTTCGGTTCGCTGGAGGTGGCTATGCGGCAGAGCGATCTCGCCTTTGAGGTGCGGGGCTACCTGAAAACCCACCCCGGCGCGGCGGTGGTCAATCTGGGCTGCGGGCTGGACAGCACCGGAAGAAGCTGCGACAACGGCAGCTGCAAGATATACAATCTGGACTTTCCCGATGTCATCGCCGTGCGCAATGAACTGCTGCCCGCCGGAGAGCGGGAGGAAAATATTCCCTGTGACCTGAATGATACGGCGTGGTTTTCCCGAATCGACGCCTCCGGCGGCGCAGTGTTCTTTGCCTCCGGCGTGTTCTACTACTTCCTGACGGAACAGGTCAAAGCATTGGTGCAGCGTATGGCGGACGCTTTCCCCGGCAGCGTGCTGGTATTTGACGCGGCGAACCGCACGGCGGTGAAGATGATCGCCAAGACATGGCTCAAGAGTGCGAAGATCAAGGATGTGGGCGCATATTTTGCGGTTTCGGACGCGAAAGCGGAGCTTTCCGCGTGGGACAGCCGTTTGCAGGTCACGAGCCGCGGGTATATGCTTGGCTACAACGATCTTCGTGACCCGTCTGTCAGCAGCTTTTTCCGCTTCCTCGCCAAGGTCGGCGACGGCATGATGAAAATGCAGATCGTCAAGATCGGATTCGGAGGCAGGCAATGAAAATTCTGGTATACGGCGCAGGCGTTTTGGGCTGCAATCTGGCAAGAAATCTGTTTCGCGCCGGAAAGGATGTCACTCTGCTTGCACGAGGAACGTGGGCGGAGGAAATCAGAAAAAACGGGCTGCGGATCAAAGACAGATTCTCCATCCGTACATCGGTCAGCCGCATTCCGGTGGTGACCGAGCTTACGCCGGATGCGCAGTATGATGTGATCTTTGTGGTCCTGCGCTATACGCAGCTGGATTCTGTTCTGGATACTTTGCGAGCGAATCGGACGAAAAATATTGTTTTCGTGGGGAACAATGTGCGGGCAGCGGAGACTGCGGCGCGTTTGCCTGAAAAAAATGTCCTGTTTGCCTTTGCACTTTCGGCGGGGCACCGGGAGCCTGACCGGGTCGTTTCCATTGATTTGAAGAAGATCACCATTGGTCAGTTGCCGGGGGCAGTATCCAATGCGGGATTGATTGAGAAAATTTTCGGCGGCACAAAATACAAGGTGGTCTACGAACCGAATATGGAGGATTACCTGCTCTGTCATGCGGCGTTCGTGCTGCCGGCAGCCTTCGCCTGCTATAAAACGGACGGCGATCTGAAAAAGCTCAGGGGAGATACGGCGTATCTTGAACGGCTGATCGATGCCAACATCGAAGGCTACCGTGCCATAAAAGATGCAGGACATGAGATTTTGCCGAAGGCGGACGCGGACTTTGAGAGTAAAAAATACCGCAAGACCTGCCTGCGGTTTTTCAGGCTGATGTGCGCCACTTCGCTGGGCAAGCTCTGCGCCTCCGACCACGCCATGAACGCGACAGACGAAATGAGCGCCCTCAACCGGGATATCAAGGAATTCTTTGATGAGAGCAGCGCGATCTACCCGGTGTGGCAGGCGCTGGAGGCAGAGGCCGGGAGGTACTTACAATGAAGTACATTGGAATGCCCATGGGAATGTGGGCGCTGTTTGCGC
>DHMW01000101.1:0-7810 GCA_002405995.1 Oscillospiraceae bacterium UBA4632 | reverse complement strand
CATCGCAAAAAAGGCGAAGCCGAAATATAAAGAAATCATTGCAGGGCTGCCGGAGTTTGAAAAGGCGGACCGCTTCAAGATGAATATTGTCAACTGCGCGATGATCGGCGCGTTCATCCTCTCCATGCCGGAGCGCCCGGATGCGGAGCGGCTGACGGAGTATTACGCAAAAGCCATGATGACAAAGCCGATGAAATGGTTCTGCCGTAAGAGCGGAAAGAGCAAATTTACCGAAAAGGACATTGCCGGCATGAAGGCAACCGCCGCCTTGAGAGCCGCCGACCGCAACCCGTATTCGTGGAACATGGAATTTTACGAATACCCCGACGGCAGCGGATACGAGGGGCGCTTTACAAGGTGCGGCATCTGCGTATTGATGCAAAAGCTTGGGCTTTATGACCTCACGCCGGCGCTGTGCCGCCTTGACTACACGATGAGCGAAGCGGGCGGCGTGACCGACTTTGTGCGGCAGTACACCCTCGCCTCCGGCGGACCGTACTGCGATTGCGGGTATAGGCGGAGGAAATGAATATGGATATCGATGCAAAATATGGGAAAGAAAAAGCACAGGCGCAGCTTTTCCGCGCCTAAAAGCATACGGCAAAAAGAAAAGGACCGCGACTTTTCAGTCGCGGTCCTTTGGCAGCGGGAGAAGGATTCGAACAGCGGCTCAAGTGTTTTTAGCAACTTTTCCCGTACAATTACGTGTTAAACAGTCTGAAACGTAAAACAATCTGTATCAGTCAGTCCGATTGTTTTATAAATTCTGAACCTGTAAAGGGTAAAAATAAGGGTAGATTTTGAAGCAGAAAGGAACACAAAATGGAAATTACATATAGCAGGCATGGAGACTACTACCTGCCGGATTTAGCGGTATCTCAGGATGAACCTGCAACCTACGGACGCTTTGGTCGTATGCGGCTCAAGTATCTGAAAGAGCATCGCAGAGCGACCTATATCAATTTGAAAACCTCCGGTCAACTAACGCATCATCTCAACGAGATTGACCGTGAAGCAAACGAGATGCTGCGGCTTTTGATCGAACAGATGGCGCAGGCGCAAGGTATCACGGAACAGCTAAAGGCCGAGGATCAACTGGTGTGGGTAGGGGCAATGAATACCATCCGCAGCGCGGCAGAGGAAGTTGTATTACGCGATATCATAAACAAATAAAGTGCAATACGCCGGAGGAAGGGTGTTTACCACCCTTCCTCCCATTCGTCCCAAGCCTCGTCGAGGTCCTCATAATCCCCGTCTTCATATAAATCTTCAGGATCATCGTAGTCTTCCCGCAGACTGAAACCACTGCCGGGACCGGTATCGACAGAATTTCCCGAATTGGCGGTCTGTGTCTCACCTTTCTGTCCGGGGTAATACTGTGAGAAGGACTTCAGCATAAATTCGCTGTCGTTTTTCCACTGAGCGCACATACCGGCGGCGATGATCTCGCCGTTTTCATCGTACCAGTAGACATTAAAGTATTTTTGTCCCAGCTCCAGTTTGTCAAAGTTCTTACAGTCAAGTCTCTTATCCGGAGCGCCAAGTGTGGTGTATTTCAGGCAGCGCACCGGCATTCCCTCAACAGGCAGTTTACCAGAATACCGTTCTTTTTCCGTTTGTTGCGCGTCTACTTTTTTGACTTTTTCCTCATTAACTCCGCTATTTTGGGTTTTCAAATCCGTGCTGTTCGTCGTTGGCGGTGCTGGCTCATCATGACTTTGAACGGCACTGTTCCAATGAAGGCTGGCAAATATTCCGGCGCAAAGCATCACAAGCGCAGCAAAAGCAATGCTCACTTCGCCGCTGGTCTTTTTCCGCTCCGCCGAAGCAGCTTGTGGCATATCCGTTTTCTCAGCATCGAAAATCTTCTCCGTGTTCTCCTGTTCCGATACTGTCTCTCGGCTGCGCGCTACACACAGTTTCTCAAACTCCTGATAAGGGACTTCCCACTTTTTTCTCGGAAAGTGGTTTCCGCCCAACGCCGCCACAAACCGCGCCATGAGTTCCGGTCTTCCCGACTCTGCCGCGGCATCTATCAAGTGATATTGCTCCTCGCCGACATAGGCGCTTTGGAAAATACAGCAAACCAGTTTTTCATTTCTTGCCAGCTCGTCCAAAAGAATTTCACAAAAATCATCCTCATTGTAGGGGCAGCAGGTGTGCAGCAGCCATTCTGCCTCCCGTGGAGATTTTAATCTGCTCCCTGCCGTGCGCAGCAGTGTCCCCCACATAGCGATGCCCGTCTCTTGCTTCTCGCCGTAGGCTCGCTCAATGATCTCCGATGCACCCATAGCTGAAAGCTCATCCATGTCCCACGCACTAAGGTACTCAGAAAATTTTCGCAGCAGCAACGCCGTATCAGGATCAGCTGTCGCCGCAAGGCTCTCCGGCGTCAGTTTGGGGACTTCTTCCTCGATTTGCTCCTCTGACACTGGCAGCTGTCGTCTCCACAGAGTCCCGCAGTCACCGCACCAGCCGCACTCCCAGTAACCGCCGTGTATCATAACAGTCTCTCCACAGGTTGGACAACGCATAGATGCATCCTCCTTTTTTTCGCTTTAACGGCATAGTCTCCATTAGGCAACTAGTTTTCAAAACTTTTTGCTAATTCTCTCTTGAAGATATTTTGCATTTATAGGCTCATCATATCTGATTTCTATTAGTTTAATTTCATTCTGCCTACATAGTTCTTTTTTCTTTGCATCTAACTCAATCCTATGCTGCAATCCTTTTTGACCGCCAAATATCTCAACAGCTTGATAGTGCTGTTGGCCCTGATACTCAATTCCCGTCGCAATTGAGGGTATATAGATATCTAAACTCTGCGCGCCGAGCCACGGTGCATGGTATTGATATATCGCATCAGGATACAAGCCCTTTGCAATAGTATATAGATTATACTCCGACTTCCACTTCGGATTAATTTCTCCTGAATCGATAAGGCTTAAATATATTTCATCATATTGTTTCTTTAAAGCCGCTTCGTGTTTATCCCAAACATTTTTCTTCCAAGCTCGATATCTTTCTGAAGTAGGAAAAGATGGAACTTTTAATAGATTTTTCTGCAATTCGGCATAATAGTCATATTGTTTCATTTCGCCAATTTGATACAAAGAAAGCTCTTCTTCGCAAAAATTTATTAGACCTGCTGGAAGATTGCTGTCATTATAGGGCTCATTAAATTTTTCATATAAAGATTGAATTACTACTCTTATATTACGAATTGCAAAGACTGACAAACCACAGCGAGGAGATATTCCAGTAAAACCATTCTTTAAGTCATTAATGGGAATTCCGTATATTGCATATCCTTGAATTCCAAATAAGTGTGATGGAGTTTTTCCAAATGGTTCCCCACGTTTTAAACAATGCCATATGAATTCTTCGTGTTCAGTGTTGGTTTTAAAAATAGCTCGAATATTGAGAGTTTCATCATCGTCAAATATATTAGGTAAGTATGAGATCGAAGTAGCATAACGCTTACAATATTCATGTAATATTCTACTGGGTTTTCTACCATCGTCCACGAAGTATACATGAAAAGTATTTTCTCGTCTGTAAGCGTATGCGAAAAATTTTTCATATTGATTATTGGGTACTGAAAGGGAATCAGATTCATTGTTCTTTTTAACAGAATTTTCTAATTCATTATGCACAAATGTACTATCATTGAGCTTGTCAGAATTCGGCGACGCAACATCTTGGCGAGTCGTAGGCTGTTCTTTATCGGTGCAGTTTTTATTTTTACGATAACGTGTATTCTTAAAGGTAAGTGCTATAAGAACAATAATAAGTAATAACAAAAGCAATGTAAATTTCATCTTCAAATCCTTTTCGTACTAAAAATATGTTAGATCATAAAATCTTGCATCAACAATAAACTATTAGTGTACTCTGGATGAGTTTCTTTATAAGCTCTCATGTGATTCAGTATCTTCTTGTCACAAGTAATAAGAGAATCCTCTGTGGTTATACTACCGAGTATCATCGAATCATTAACATCATTTTTTCTAAATGAACTGCCTTTTAAGAGTATGTCTTTTGATATCTCAAAGACATACTCTTTGATTGAATCATATTCAATATTTACATTACTTACAGTGTCCCACATATGGCTAAAAAAATCGGTCAACTGTTTGTCCCCTATTTGTTTACCAAACTGTCTAGCCCTTCTTGAAATATAATCTGTGGACGTCTTTCTTTTAGCAATTTTTCTTTCACTTTGTGTGCTTGTACCATACCATTTTTGCGTCGAAATCTTCCCAATGCATTCCGAAATTTCATCGTCCTCTTTCATACCTGAGAGTTCTTTACATAGTGAAAGACTCGGAGCAAGCAACTTTGCAAGCAGGCTTTGAAATTCATCACGGATAAAGCCTTCAGGATTGTTCAATGTATAAGCAGTTTTATAAATTGCATTCAAGTGATCTACAGCTACTTTTTGATTAATAGCAGCGATACTTGATAGTAGTAATATTGTATTTGAATTGAAAATTCCGTCAGGAAACACCTCAAACGCTATATCCGAAATCAATACTATCATAAAGACAACTGCCGCAAACCTCGATTCAACATCTATTTTTCTCTCCATAAAAATGGTATTCATTTCCTTTAACTGTCTCTGCCTTATTTCTGTGAAATCATATGTTGGATTTTGCATGATAGGCAAATATTTGTCATTATAAATTTGTACATGGTAATTTCTCATTGTCGAGCATACTCGTCTAATGTACCCCGCCCGGTTTTGATAATGTGTAATGAGTTCATAAAAACTAACACTTGAAATGGCAAAAGAATACACTCGTGAATTTTTCCTTATATACTCTGATATTTTTGAAACATTAACATTACAGGGAGGTGTGGATAACCCGCATAAGTAGTACATCAAATTGGTATCCAAAATTATTTTTGAAGTTTTCTGCTCATCTTTCATTTTAACGTCCATCCTCCCTCATATAGCATTTAGTTTAATTATAACCATTTTGGAAATGAAAAGCAATGCAGCCAACAGGCCTTTCCCGATTTATGCCGTCCTCACCATTTGCTCATTTAATATTGTCTTTTGCATTCATACTCTCCAGTCAATCGGAAATTTGGAAAGAACACGACGATACACAGGCGGTATTAGCGAAAAAACTCAACGTCTCAGTGCCAACCGTTCGCAGCTGGGAGCAGGAGAAAAGTTCCCCCTCTCACAACGCGCTGGTGTCCATCTGCCGTTTGTACCGTATTTCAGCGGATTATCTGCTGGGGCTTTCAGAGGTAGACCCTGCCTATGATCCCCGCAGAAATCAACAGCGCTTTACCGATGACAAGTGGACTGCACTTCGGGAGTATGAAGAATTCCTGCTGTGGAAACGGCGGAAGAAAGCAAAGCAATAAAAAGACAGCCGTGGCATAAGCGTCACGGCTGTCTTTCTGCAACTATCGTTCTTGGCTTTTCTCTTTGTCCTCAACTCTTTCCGTTAACTCAGGCGGCAACTGCCTCAGCAGCTTCTCCGCCCGCTTGTAGCGCTTCTCCAGCACCGCGAGCTTCGCGCGCTGCTCGGCGCTCTTGCGGCGCTCGGCGGTCAGCTCACCCCTTAGCGCTTCATTTTCCTCTGTGCTGCATCGCTGCATGGAGAGCGATTGCGACACGGCCTCCTGCATCCGCTGAATCTCTGCTTGGAACGACTCCACCTCCGGCAAGAGCTGCGCCAGCAGTGCAACGGCCTCCTCGCGCTTCTTGCCCGCGTTCAGCACATTGATACCGTTCAAGGTCGCTTCCAGCTTCTCCAGCTTGGCGTCCATCGCTGTCACTTTCTTATACCATTGCGGCGTCAGATGCTTGCGTTTTGTCTCCACGGCAGGCGTGCCGCGCTCCAGCTCCGGCCACCGCTCCGCCATGCAAGCGTAGAAATCGTCCTGCCAACGGATCATCGCTTTCTTGTTGCCGAGAATTTCTTTGGCAGACAGCCGCTTGTCCTTTGTCAGCGGCACAAAACATAAGTGCATGTGCGGCGTTTTCTCGTCCATGTGTACCACAGCGGAAATGATGTTATCTTCACCCACGCGCTCTTTGAGAAAGTTGAACGCCCGCGTAAAGTATTCCGGCATTTCCGCTTCATGCGCCTTTGCAAACTCGGGGCTGACCGTCACCAGCGTGTCCACAAATTTCACGCTGTCCTTCCGCACGCGGCAGCCCGCCATCCTGATGCGGTGCCTGATCTCCTGTTCATAGCTCCAACGGGGTGTGCCCAGATGGAAATTCTGTTTCGTGCGTTCTGCGTCGATATCCGGATTGCTGGCATAAATCTCCTTTGTCCGCTCATGGTGGGCGCTCAAAGCCTTGGACGCGCCGCCCTTATGCTTGGCAAACCGTAAAATGGCATACGCCATCATTGTTCCTCCTTTGTCGTATTTTAGGGACGAAGGAGCGGAGAATACCCACCACGACTCCCTGAAAAAGTGCGCCCGTGAGGTGTCGATACCGACACCTCACGTTCTTATTTTTCGGTCCGGTCAAAGCTGCGCGGGGAACGGCGTCCCCGTGCAGTTTTCCCGTCCCCCGTCGTGATGGGTATAACACACTAGACTTTGTCCCAAAGTCCGTGTGCCAGCCGTTCCCTCTGGCCTCCCTCAAGCGGTCATTTCCCGCCGCCTACCGGTGCGGGAAATGACCTTGCCGGTGTACGGTATGTCCGATAATGTACGGTATTTTGAGGGGATACCCTCCTCCCATTTTTACCGTACATACCGTACATTACCGTACACCGTCCCACCGCAGCGAAAGCGCTTTGCCATCTTTCGTGCGGTAGGAAATGTAGCGGACGCCATACTCGCGCAGCAAATTCTCCTGCTGCACGTTCAGCGTCCGCACGATCCAGTTCGGTGTGAAGCTCTGGCTGCTGTCCATCTCAAAGAGACATCGTGCAAGCTCTGTCGCCGTACCGCTCCACGATGGATTTTCTTCATTCACCAGCCGAGAAACAAGTTCGACCAACGGGTTCGGCGGTTCCTTGAACCGTCCCGTCTCCACCTCGACCAGCTCCCAACGGAGATGTGCGGCATCAAAAGAGATGTGCAATCGGAGCTGTTGCTGGTCGCGCCCAACTGCTTCCAAAATGGCGTTCGTGGTTGCGCGCTTGTCTTTGTACAGGATCAGCGCACCGTCTGCTGCACCCATCAGGCCATTCGTGCCGGAGATGGTGTTGAACACGTCCTCCGCCCCCTCCTTGCGCGTATGGTGAACGACCAGCACGGTGACGCCGTAGGTGTCGGAAAACTCCTTCAGCCCCGCCAGCGTGTCATAATCGGCGGCATAGCTGCCGTTGTCCTGTATCCGACCACGTACCCGCTGCAAGGTGTCAATAACAATGAGCACCGAATCCGTATGCTCACTCCAAAAGTCAGTCAGGCGCTCGATCAGCCCCTCGTCCAGCGTTTCGGAGAAAACGGAGAGGATCAGGCGCCCGCTGTCCTGCTCCGTCATCTGCGCCAGGCGCTTTTGCAATCGCTCATAGGTATCCTCCAGGGCAAGGTACAAAACTGTACCCTGCCGGGAAGAGAAGCCGAGGAACGGCTCTCCCACGCTCACCTGATAGGCCATCTGCAAGACGAGAAAGGACTTGCCGATCTTTGGCGCACCGGCGAGGAGATAGGTCCCCGCCGGCAGCAGTCCGTCGATGACCGCCGGACGGACGCGGAAGCGCGTTTCCATCAGCTCCGGCATGGTCACGGCTTGGATCTTCCCAAACTGCTTGTGTGCTGTTTCTGGATCTGCTATACTATCTGTGCGTGCAAGCGCGGACGGCTGCTCCCCATCTGGTGC